>NZ_BCBI01000029.1:0-78438 GCF_001320565.1 Pseudomonas sp. NBRC 111132 | reverse complement strand
GTGGTTCGACATGGTGGCCATGCCGGCCGATGCACCGGATGAGAAGGCCGGGTATGCCTACATGAACTACCTGCTGCAGCCGGAAGTGATGGCCAACATCAGCAACCATGTGCAATACGCCAACGGCAACCTCAAGGCGGACGGGTTGGTGGACCCGGCGATGAAGGGTAATACGATGATTTACCCGAGCGACGAGGTGATGGGCAAGCTGTATGCGCTGGAGGCGATGCCGGCGAAGATCGACCGCATCAGGACGCGGATCTGGACCAGCATCAAAGCCGGAAATTGAAATGGGGCCGCTTCGCGGCCCCAACTCCAATACTCAATGATGCTCGCGGGTAGCGCGGAACTTGATGTCCGGCCAGCGCTCTTCCATCAGCGCCAGGTTGACCCGGGTCGGCGCCAGGTAGGTCAGGTGCCCGCCACCGTCGATGGCCAGGTTTTCCATGGCCTTGGTCTGGAATTCCTCGAGCTTCTTCTTGTCATCGCAGCTGATCCAGCGCGCCGACCATACGGTGATCGGCTCGTAGGCGCACTCGACCTTGTATTCTTCCTTCAGGCGGCTGGCGACCACGTCGAACTGCAGCACACCCACCGCACCGAGGATGATGTCGTTGCTGCGCTCCGGGAAGAACACCTGGGTCGCACCCTCTTCGGCCAACTGCTGCAGGCCCTGACGCAGTTGCTTGGATTTCAGCGGGTCCTTCAGGCGAACGCGGCGGAACAGCTCCGGAGCGAAGTGCGGGATACCGGTGAAGCCCAACGCCTCGCCTTCGGTGAAGGTGTCGCCGATCTGGATGGTGCCGTGGTTGTGCAGGCCGATGATGTCACCGGCAAAGGCCTCTTCCAACTGCTCGCGCTCGGAGGAGAAGAAGGTCAGCGCATCGCCGATACGCAGGTCCTTGTTCAGGCGAACGTGGCGCATTTTCATGCCCTTCTCGTACTTGCCCGAGCAGATACGCATGAAGGCGATACGGTCGCGGTGTTTCGGGTCCATGTTTGCCTGGATCTTGAACACGAAACCGGTGAACTTCTCTTCCACAGGCTCCACGGTACGCTCGTGGGCAACACGGCCCAGCGGGCGCGGCGCCCAGTCGACTACCGCGTCGAGCACGTGGTCGACACCGAAGTTGCCCAATGCGGTACCGAAGAACACCGGGGTGAGCTGGCCGTTGATGAACTCGTCCTGGTTGAACTCGTGGCAGGCGCCCTGCACCAGCTCCAGTTGCTCGACGAACGAGTCGTACTGGTCGCCCAGGTGGGCGCGGGCTTCGTCCGAGTCCAGGTTCTGGATGATCTTGGCTTCGGTGCGCTCGTGGCCGTGGCCTGGGGTGTACACCACGATGTAGTCACCGGTCAGGTGATACACGCCCTTGAAATCGCGGTAGCAACCGATCGGCCAGGTAATTGGCGCGGCCTTGATCTTCAGAACGGCTTCGATCTCGTCGAGCAGCTCGATCGGGTCGCGAATGTCTCGGTCGAGTTTGTTGATGAAGCTGACGATTGGCGTGTCGCGCAGGCGGCACACGTCCATCAGGGCGATGGTACGCGGCTCTACACCTTTACCGCCGTCGAGCACCATCAGCGCCGAGTCCACCGCGGTCAGGGTGCGGTAGGTGTCTTCCGAGAAGTCTTCGTGGCCGGGGGTGTCGAGCAGGTTGATCATGTGCTCGCGGTACGGGAACTGCATCACCGAGGTGGTGATGGAGATGCCGCGCTGCTTCTCCATTTCCATCCAGTCGGAGGTGGCGTGGCGGTCGGACTTGCGCGACTTCACGGTACCGGCGACGGCAATGGCCTTGCCCATCAGCAACAGCTTCTCGGTGATGGTGGTCTTACCAGCGTCGGGGTGGGAAATAATTGCGAAAGTGCGGCGCTTCGCGACTTCGGCGGCCTGGTTGGTCATGGGAAATCGCCTGACTGGGGGATTCAAAAAGGGGCGATATCATACCTGAAGTTGGGCCCAGACCAAAACTTGCTGAACCAGTGACACCTGTCCCGGCCCTTTCGCGGGCACGCCCGCGAAAGGGCCGGGACAGGCACAACAAATTCAACAGGCAATCGCTTTATCACGACAGATGGCCGCAGCGCAGTTATTTCAACGCCTACAGTGCATTAAGCCGCTGTTTTTTCTCGCCAAAAAACCCACCACCCAGTGATTAACGCTGGCCAAATGCCGCCTCAGATGGGAACCTTTACGCCCACGGAGACGTCCACTCCCCTGCAACCCGCTTCGGTTGGGGACTGGTTTCATCAGCATTTTCGGGCCCGACGGGGTTCGGCTCATGGCCTGATCGCAGCCTTCGGCGTGCGTCACGCTGCTACTCGCGAACACACCAATCGCCGCCAGGACTGGCCGGCAAAAAAGAAGTGTGCTCGCCGACAACACAAGGAGTCCGCCTGTGGCTAAACGCTACGGTAAAGGGCTGTTGGGATGCGCCACCGTGCTCGTCATCCTGGCCCTGCTGATCCACTGGATCGGCATCGACACGATCGCGCGTTATCGCGACGATCTTGGGTTCTACCTGCAAGCGCACCTGATACTGGTGCTGGCTTCGATGGCGGCGGCGTTGGCCGTGGGCATCCCCGCCGGCATTGCGTTGAGTCGACCGCACCGGGTCGACAAAGCCGAGCGCTTCATGCAGTTTTTCAACGTTGGCAACACCATCCCCCCCTTGGCCGTTCTGGCCATCGCCCTGAGTATTCTGGGCATCGGCGCCGGGCCTGCGATCTTCGCACTGTTCCTCGCCTCCCTCCTGCCTATCGTGCGCAACACCTACGAGGGCCTGAAAAACGTCCCTGCATCACTCAAGGAAGCCGCCACCGGCATCGGCATGACCCCACGCCAGCAACTGTGGCAGGTGGAACTGCCCAACGCGGTGCCGATCATCGTCGGTGGTGTACGCGTGGCCCTGGCGCTGAACGTGGGTACCGCACCGCTGGCGTTCCTGATTGGCGCCAACAGCCTGGGCAGCCTGATCTTCCCCGGCATCGCCCTGAACAACCAGCCGCAGCTGCTGCTGGGTGCCGCGTGCACCGCACTGCTGGCGTTGGTGCTGGATGCGGCGGTGAGTTTCTCCAGCAAGCGCTGGCTGGAACGTGGCCTGGCCCAATAAGGATAGGGAACGCTATGAAGAAGAGAATCGCCTTGCTGCTGGGCGCGGCCCTGCTGTTCGCAGGATTTGCCCAGGCGGCGGAAAAACCGCTGATCCGCATCGGCGCGCGGGTGTTCACCGAACAGACCGTGCTTGCCGAAATCACCGCGCAATACCTGCGCGCCAACGGCTTCGACGTGCGCGTCACCACCGGCCTTGGCAGCAACATCGCGCGCCAGGCCCAGGAAACCGGCCAGCTCGACCTGATGTGGGAATACACCGGCGTGTCGCTGGTGTCGTACAACCACATCGATGAGCGCATGCCCAGTGCCGAAGCCACCTTCGCCAGGGTGAAGGCGCTGGATGCGAAAAAGGACCTGATCTGGCTGACCCCGTCGAAGTTCAGCAACACCTACGCGCTGGGCCTGCCCAAGCAAGTGGCTGACGCCTACCCGCAGGTCAACACCATCAGCGACCTCAACCAGGTGCTGCGCGACGAAAGCCAGCGTACCCACCTGGTGGCGCTGGACACCGAGTTCGCCAACCGCCCCGACGGCCTGGTCGGCCTGCGCGAGATGTACGGCCTGCCGCTGGACCGGCGCAATATCCGCCAGATGGACGGGGGCCTGGTGTACACCGCCATGCGCAACAACCAGGTGTTCGCCGGCCTGGTGTACACCACCGACGGCCGCCTTAACGCCTTCGACCTCAAGCTGCTGGAAGACGACAAGCACTACTTCCCCGACTACACCGCAGCACCCGTTGTGCGCAAAGCCGTGCTCGACGCCAACCCGCAGCTGGTCGCCCTGCTCAAGCCGCTGGCCGAGCAGTTGGACGACGAAACCATGCGCCAGCTCAACGCCAAGGTCGATGTCGAGCACCAGAACCCCACCGCCGTGGCCGCCACTTTCCTGCGTGAGCACCCACTGAACAGCGAGGGCCAGCCATGAACCTGATCGATACCTTCAGCCACCTGGACTGGGCACAGGTGCTGCAACTGACCTGGCAGCACATCACCCTGGTGGGCATTGCCGTAAGCCTGGCAATCCTCGTGGGGGTTCCGCTGGGCATCCTGATGACCCGCTTCCCAACCCTCGCAGGCCCGCTGCAAGCCAGCGCCACGGTGCTGTTGACCATCCCTTCTATCGCCCTGTTCGGCTTGCTGTTGCCGTTCTACTCCAAGTTCGGCCAGGGCCTGGGGCCGTTGCCGGCGATTACTGCGGTGTTCCTGTATTCGCTGCTGCCAATCCTGCGCAACACCTACCTGGCCCTGACCAATGTCGAGCCCGGAATCCGTGAAGCCGCACGCGGCATCGGCATGACTTTCGGCCAGCGCCTGCGCATGGTCGAGCTGCCCATCGCCGTACCAGTGATTCTCGCCGGTGTGCGCACCGCCGTGGTGATGAACATTGGCGTCATGACCATTGCCGCCACCATCGGCGCCGGTGGCCTGGGCGTGCTCATCCTCACCTCCATCAGCCGCAGCGACATGTCGATGCTGCTGGTCGGCGCCGTGCTGGTCAGCCTGCTGGCCATCATCGCCGACCTGCTGCTGCAAACCCTGCAACGTGCCCTGACTCCAGAAGGACTGCGCTCATGATCGAACTGAAGAACCTCAGCAAAACCTTCAACGTCAACGGCAAGGACGTCAAAGCCGTCGACTCGGTAAGCCTTACGGTCAACGAAGGGGAAATCTGCGTGTTCCTCGGCCCTTCGGGCTGCGGCAAGAGCACCACGCTGAAAATGATCAACCGCCTGATCACACCGACCTCCGGCCAAGTGTTCATCAATGGCGAAGACACCACCGGGCTGGACGAAGTGACCTTGCGCCGGCACATCGGTTACGTGATCCAGCAGATCGGTTTGTTCCCCAACATGACCATCGAAGAGAACATCACCGTAGTGCCGCGCCTGCTTGGCTGGGACAAGCAAAAGTGCCATGAACGCGCCCGCGAGCTGATGCACATGATCAAGCTCGAACCTAAACAGTACCTGCAGCGCTACCCACGCGAACTTTCCGGTGGCCAGCAGCAGCGCATTGGCGTGATCCGCGCGCTGGCTGCCGAAGCACCGGTACTGTTGATGGACGAGCCGTTCGGCGCGGTCGACCCGATCAACCGCGAAATGATCCAGAACGAGTTCTTCGAAATGCAGCGGGCGCTGAACAAGACGGTGATCATGGTCAGCCACGACATCGACGAAGCGATCAAGCTGGGCGACAAGATTGCCATCTTCCGTGCCGGCAAGCTGTTGCAGCTGGACCACCCGGACACCCTGCTGGCCCACCCGGCCGATGAGTTCGTCAGCAACTTCGTTGGCCAGGACAGCACCCTCAAGCGCCTGCTGCTGGTGCGTGCCGAGGATGCCGCAGACAACGCGCCGTCGGTAAGCCCGGAAACGCCTGTAAACGATGCACTGGAACTGCTTGATGAACACGACCGCCGCTATGTGGTGGTGACCGATGCGCAGAACAAGGCGCTGGGCTATGTGCGCCGGCGCGACATGCACCGCCAGCAAGGCACCTGTGGCGACTTCCTACGGCCGTTCAATTCCACGGCATCGCACGATGAACATTTGCGCATCCTGCTGTCGCGCATGTACGAGTTCAACCGGGCGTGGTTGCCAGTGCTGGATGCCGAACAGGTGTTTTTGGGCGAGGTGACGCAGGAGTCGATTGCGGCCTACCTGAGTTCAGGAAGGTCGCGCGGGGCGAAGACTTCGATCGTGTCGCCGGCTGAAGCAGTGATTTCCTGAACCGGCCTCTTCGCGGGCAAGCCCGCTCCCACAGGGTTCGCGCTTACCCTAGGCTTTGCGCAATCCTGTGGGAGCGGGCTTGCCCGCGAATCAGGCGACGCGGTGTCAGAACCCTACACTGGCCTGCACATAGAAGGTCCGCGGCTCACCCACATAGATGCCGGCATTGTTGTCGCTGGAGCGGGTGAAGTACTGTTTGTCGAACAGGTTCTTCACCCCCGCCGCCAGCTTCAGGTTGGACATTTCTGGCCCGAACTCATACCCGCCACGGGCATGCCAGGTCACATAGCCCGGAATATCGCCATACTGCCCATCGGCACTCGGCTCGGTAATGTAGTCGCCATTGAAGCTGCCATCGGCATTGATCCCGGTGCCCGGCGCACGCTGCTTGGATTGGGCGTAGGCGTCCAGGTTCCAGGTCCAGCGGTTGACCGCGTAACGCACCCCGGCAGTAGCCACCTGGCGTGAATAGAACGGCAGGTCACGCCCCTTGAAGCCCGGAATATCCCCTTCATAGGTTGCACGGGTGTAGGTGTAGCCACCACTCACCGACAGCCCGTCCAGGCGCGGGTCCAGCCCGGCCAGGTCATAACGTACCGAGGCCTCGATACCCTGGTGCTTGGTGGCGCCGAGGTTGGTCCAACCCACATCGTTGCTGATGTACTGCAGCTCGTCATCGAAGTCGATGTAGAACGCGGTCAGCTCACCGGCAAAGCCGCCATCGTCATAGCGCGTGCCGATTTCGTAGGTCTTGGCCTTCTCCGGCTCCAGGCCATTGGCCGTGTTGTTGCCGCTACCGCCCTGGCCCAACTGGAAGTACTGCAGGCTGCCGAACGAAGTCTCGTAGTTGGCGAACACTTTCCACGCATCGGAGATGTGGTACATCACGCTCAGCGCCGGCAGCGGCTCGTTGCTGGTGATGCTGCGCTTCTTCTCCGGCACCGGGCGGTTGTTGGCATCCAGCACCGGGCGGTCGCGCCAATCGGTGTTGATGTGCTCGAATCGGACGCCAGGGGTGATGGTCCAGTTACCCACGTCGATCTTGTCGTCGATGTAGTAGGCACTGGCCTCGGTGCCGCCGCTGCGGTCCTGGAACACGTGGCCATCGGAAGTCGGGGTATACGTGGGCACGTTGTCGATCAGCGCCAGGCGCGTCGATTGCTCGCGCATCGCTTCCTTCAAGTAGCGATAGCCCACGCTGACTTCCTGAGTAGTCGGGCCAGCGAAGAAGATTCGCGAGACGCGGGGTTCGATGGCGAAGGTGTGGTAGTTGCGCGGGTACGACGACAGGGTCTTCATGTCCCGCGAGGCGATGGCGCTGCCGCGGAAGCTGTCGGTGTAGTAGGTCAGCACTTCGAACTGGGTGGCATCGTCGAGCTGGCGCTGCCACTTGAACGATACATCCTTGCGCCGGCCGGCAAAGTAGTCGTAGTCGCGCAGGGACTGGTACGGGTTGCTGTCGTACTGGGCCTGGGTCAAACCGCCGGGCATGTCGGCACGGCCATCGTAATAATGGAAGTTGAGCCAGAACTCGTCGACGTCGGTGGGCGCCCAGTGAGTCTTGAGGATGACGTCGTCGATGTCGTTGCCGTTGTTGCTTTCACGGTAACCGTTGCCGTTAACCCCGGTGTACAGCAGCGCCACGCCCATGCCGTTGTCCGCCGTGCCGCCGACGAAGGCCGACTCGGTGTGTTTCCAGCCGCCGTGCTGGGAGGTTTCCAGGGTGGTAGACAACTCCGCCGAGGCTTTCTCGGGGATTGCCCGGGTCACGAAGTTGATCACCCCACCGACGTTTTGCGGGCCATAGCGCACCGAGCCGGCCCCCCGCACCACGTCGATGCTGTCGAGGTTGCCCGAGGAAATCGGCGCCATCGACAGCTGTGGCTGACCATACGGTGCGAAAGCAGCCGGGATGCCATCGATCAGTACCGTGGAGCGCGGCGACAGGCGCGAAGTAAGGCCACGCACACCCACGTTCAGCGACAGGTCGCTGCCGCCGGTGCCGTTGGAGTCCTGCACTTGCACGCCGGGGATACCGCGCAGCACGTCGCGCACGTTCATTGCGCCCTTCTCCACCATCGCCTCGCGGCGCACCACGGTGCGTGCGCCAGGGTGGTTCTGCACCACGCTTTGCTGGGCATCACCCAGCCAGTCACCGACCACTTTAATGTCGGTGGGTGCCAGCTCCAGGCTGCCGCTGCCCAGCTCAAGGGTGGTCGGCAGAGGCTTTATTACAACGGTGTCCTGGGACATCTCGAAGGTCAGCCCGCTGCCTTGCAGCAACTGTTGCAGCGCCTGCACCGGCGCCAGGTTGCCGGACACCGCAGGGGCCTGCTTGCCGGCGACCAGCTCGGGGCTGAAGAACAGCTGCAGGCTGGTCTGCTGACCGAGCTGGGTCAGCGCCGAGCCCAACGGCTGGGCCTGGATCTGGATGGTGTTGCCGGCCTCTGCGGCCTGGCTGTTGACGGCCACGGCACTGACCGCCAGGGCCAGCGCCAAGGCGCGCAAGCGTGGGAAGGGTTTGTTGTTGTTCACGTCGTCGAAACATCCTGGAGAGCGGAATAAACGCCAACCGCATGCAAATGGAAATGCTTGGCAGTTGCAGCTGGCGAGGAAGACGAACGAGCGAAAAAAAACCTGAATCTATTTCGCGATTATTTCGCTGGAGCCGTCTTCATGGGCCTTGATGGCCACGGGGAGGATGCTCGGCAAGGCCCGCAACAGGGCGTCGGTGTCATCGACATTGAAGGTGCTGGACAGGCGCAGTTGGGCGACTTTACCAGGGGCGACCCGTAATGGCTGGCTACGGTAGCGCGAGGCTTCGGCCACGACTTCGGCGAGGGTGGCGTTGTCGAACACCAGCTTGCCCTGGCGCCAGGCCGTCACAGTGGCGGCATTGACTGCGTAGGGTGCGGTGACCAGGCTTTGTGCATCGATATGCGAGCCCTGCCCTGCCGTGAGCTGCGCCAACGAGGCACCCTTGCCCTGCACACGCACTGAACCCTGCTCCACCGCCACACGGGTGCTGGCCGGGTCCAGGCGCACGTCAAAGCGGGTACCGGTTACCGTCACGCGGCCTTGAGCGGTGTCGATGACGAACGGCCTGTCACTGTCGTGGGCGACGCTGAACATGACCTCACCGGCATTCAGGCGAATATGCCGCTGGCCGGCACTGAAGTCGACCTGCACCTGTGTACTGCCATTGAGCTCCAGCTGCGAGCCATCCGGCAGTTCGACCTGACGACGCTCATTGAAAGCCGTCTGCAAGCTGCCCTGATGGTTCAGCTGCTGATAGTGCCAACCGCCCCAACCCAGGCCCAGTGCCAATACCGCGACACTGGCGGCCAACGCCTGGCGCACGAACCGCCGACGTGGCAACTGCTGCACCGGGTCTGGTTGGCACAGCGCCTCCAGGCGCTGGCGTGGAATGAAAGCGGCGGCCTGCCACACGCGGTCGAGGTGTTCGTATTCTTCCCGGTGGCGCTCGTCGCTCGCCAGCCAGGCACGCAACTGTTTCTGCAGCCCGGCATCCCGAGGCGCATCCTGCACGCGGGCAAACCATGCGGCCGCCTGCTCGCGGACGGTATCGGTACCGTGCTGTTTCATCGAAAAGGTCTCCTGACTCATCATGCCGACACATCCAAGTGCTCACGCAAATGCCGGAGCGTGCGGATCATATACTTTTCGACCATGTTCTTGCTCAACCCCATGCGCTCGGCGATCTCGGCCTGGGTCAGGCCTTCGAGCTTCTGCCAGATGAACACCTGCCGGCAGTTGAGCGGCAACTCGGCCAATGCCCGCTCGACGCTGTCGGCCAGCTCCAGCGCATGCACGTAGGCCTCTGGGTCACCACTGCCGGTGCTGCCCTCGTCAAAGGCTTCCAGCGCCAGGGCCTGGCGGCGGTCTTCGCGGCGAAAACCATCCACGGCAATGTTGCGTGCGGTCTGGTGCAGGTAGGCGCGTGGCTGCTCGACCTGCTCGCGCGGGTTTTCCAGTACCCGGACAAAGGCATCATGGGTGAGGTCTTCGGCCTGCTGACGACAGCGCAGCTTGCGCGTCCAGGTGCCTATAAGCTCATGGTAATGGTCGAAGAAGCCTTTGTGTCCGGACACGGTCTGGGTCATCAGGGAGGCGGATAAGGGTGCGAATAGTAATGTTTCTCATCAAAACCAGCAAATCCGCCAGTCGGTAACAAAAAATTTATGGGCCATTTCCTGTACGTGGGTACCAGGAAAATGTGGCCATAAATATGAACACCTACGCCCCCTTCACGGGTAGACATGCAGGCACAGGAACAGCAAAAACCCTGTGGGAGCGGGTTTACCCGCGCGGGGGCCGACAGGGTCCATTCCACAATTTTTTACGCTTGAAACATCGTGGGGAACATCAGCCGGTCACACGAGTCGGTTATTCAAATGGCTGGTCGTCGATCCACGCCGATCACGCCCGGATTGCCTGTTGATTCTGCATTCTTCACGCCCTAAAGTGCGCGCCGAACGTCCATGCTGGAAACGATCCATCCGGCTCAAGTACTGAGTAGGCGAACCAAAGTGGGGATACGGAGGACGTTCAGTTTGCAGCCACTTAATCTTTCAGTTTGCCCATGGAGTCCCTGAGCATGTCGATCCAGGTCGAAGACTATTTCGCGCGTGACACCTTCCAGAAAATGAAGGCGTTCGCCGACAAGCAGGAAACCCCGTTCGTACTCATCGATACCCAGATGATCAGCCAGGCCTATGACGACCTGCGCGCCGGTTTCGAATTCGCCAAGGTCTACTACGCGGTCAAGGCCAACCCGGCCGTCGAGATCATCGACCTGCTCAAAGAGAAAGGTTCGAGCTTCGACATCGCCTCGATCTACGAACTGGACAAGGTGATGGACCGTGGCGTCAGCGCCGACCGCATCAGCTACGGCAACACCATCAAGAAGTCCAAGGACATCCGCTACTTCTACGAGAAGGGCGTGCGTCTGTACGCCACCGACTCCGAAGCCGACCTGCGCAACATTGCCAAGGCCGCACCGGGCTCGAAAGTGTACGTGCGTATCCTGACCGAAGGCTCCACCACTGCCGACTGGCCGCTGTCCCGCAAGTTCGGCTGCCAGACCGACATGGCAATGGACCTGCTGATCCTCGCCCGCGACCTGGGCCTGGTACCTTACGGCATTTCCTTCCACGTGGGCTCGCAGCAGCGTGACATCAGCGTGTGGGACGCCGCCATCGCCAAGGTCAAGGTGATCTTCGAGCGCCTGAAAGAAGAAGACGGCATCGAGCTGAAGCTGATCAACATGGGTGGCGGCTTCCCGGCCAACTACATCACCCGCACCAACAGCCTGGAAACCTACGCTGAAGAAATCATTCGCTTCCTCAAGGAAGACTTCGGTGACGAGCTGCCGGAAATCATCCTGGAGCCAGGCCGTTCGCTGATCGCCAACGCCGGCATCCTGGTCAGCGAAGTGGTGCTGGTGGCGCGCAAGTCGCGTACCGCCGTCGAGCGCTGGATCTACACCGACGTGGGCAAGTTCTCCGGCCTGATCGAAACCATGGACGAAGCCATCAAGTTCCCGATCTGGACCGAGAAAAAAGGCGAAGCCGAAGAAGTGGTCATCGCCGGCCCGACCTGCGACAGCGCCGACATCATGTACGAGAACTACAAGTACGGCCTGCCGTTGAACCTGGCCATCGGTGACCGCCTGTACTGGCTGTCGACCGGCGCCTACACCACCAGCTACAGCGCAGTGGAATTCAACGGTTTCCCGCCGCTGAAGGCTTACTACCTGTAATGCAAGACGGGGCCGCAAGGCCCCGTTTTCAATGCTCGCTCAGCGCCGAAACATTGAATAGCTGTCGAAGTACGGCACGTTCACCTCGCTGATACACATCTGCATGATCAGTTTGTTCGGCGCACCTGCGCTGACATAGTGATCCTCCCACGATTTACGATCACGAACCCCCAGCGGTACGCTACCAACTGCGGCAATCGTCACCCCTGAATACTCGGAAACCTCTGGGATCGCCAGCGCTTGGCCACTGACCCAAATGCGCCATAACAATGGCTTGGCGACTTTCGGGTAGTAACCCACGCAGTTTCCGCTGCCCAGGTCCCAGGTATCACGATGGGACGCCCCCGCCTCCGACTCCACGGTGACAATCCTGTAACCAGGCCTGTCGCCCTCGAAGTAACCAAACCAAAAGCGTTGCTGTGCCCGGACTGAATACGGTGATGCAACGGTGAGCCAGTTGTTACAACGCGAGGCAGGCATAGTTTTGAACTCGACAGAATCGAGAATGCCCTGGTAGCCAGGCGTAGTGGAAGTCAGCGTGGCAATGAAAGAACGTTCTTGAATGAATGACATGTCAGCCCCTCGGGAAATGGGCTTTCAGCATGATCATCACGCGCACCGAAGGTAATGTGGAACGGCTACCGGCGCCCACAGGTACCGGGCAGCCCTTCGGGCCGCGCCATCACGCCCCGCGCCGCTCGATCTCCTCGGCATACCGCGCCGCAAAAGCCATCAACACCGGCCCGGCGCCCTGCAAGGTTACCAACGCAGCGCGCAGGAAGTTCATGTTCCCTTCAACCCGCGCGTGTTCCAGCCACTGCCCAGCCTCGGCCAGTTGCCCACGCTCGACCAGCACCAGCGCCAGGCTGAACATCCCACGGAAATCCCCCGCCTCGGCCGAACGCCGATACCAGCGTACCGCCCGCGCCGGGCTGGGCGCCGTGGCAATGCCCTGCTCCAGGTAACGCCCATACAGGTTCATCGACTTGGCATGCCCCATTTGCGCAGCCTTCTCGTAGCACATCAGTGCCTGCCCCTGATTGGCCGGCACACCGCGCCCGGTCGCCAGTAGGTTGCCCAGGTTGTACAGGCCCCAGTCCAGCCCCGCGTCGGCGGCACGCGCATAGTGAACGGCCGCTTGCGACAAACTCACCTCGCCGCCCCAGCCATGTTCCAGGCAACGCCCGAGCATGTTGTGCGCCATGGCACTGCCGCCCTGTGCGGCGATGCCAAACCAACGCCGGGCCACGGTTGCATCTTCTTCAATACCGCGGCCATCCAGCAGGATCTGCCCCAACAGCAACTGCGCCTCGACCGCGCCCTGCCCCGCCGCCGCCAAGATCGCCTGGGCGGCCTTGCCGGGGCTTTCTTCGAGCATGGCCTGCAAGCCGGCCACATCCACCACTTCTTCACGTCGCAAGAGATAGGACACAGCTCAGACCTCAGCCCAGCGGCGCAGCAGGTTGTGGTAGGTGCCCGTCAGTTGCAGCAGCGAAGGATGGTCTGGCACATCGGCAGTCAGTTGCTGGATGGCGTTGTCCATCTCGAACAGCAGTGCCCGCTGGCTGTCCTCGCGCACCAGGCTCTGGGTCCAGAAGAATGCGGCATAGCGCTGCCCACGGGTCACCGGGTTGACCTTGTGCAGGCTGGTGCCGGGGTACAGCACCAGGTCACCGGCGGCCAGCTTGACCTGCTGCACGCCATAGGTGTCCTGAATCACCAGCTCACCGCCGTCGTAGCTGTCTGGGTCGCTGAGGAACAGCGTGGAAGACAGGTCGGTACGCACCCGCTCCGGGCTGCCCTTGGGCTGGCGCAGGGCGTTGTCGATGTGGAAACCGAAGTTGCCACCTTCGCGGTAGCAATTGATCAGCGGCGGGAACACCTTGTGCGGCAACGCTGCAGACATGAAGCGCGGGGTTTTCCACAAGCGGTCGATCAGCGCAGAGCCGATCTCCTTGGCCAGCGCGTGCCCTTCCGGCAACTGCAGGTTGTGTTTGGCCTTGGCCGACTGATAACCAGCCGTGACCTTGCCATCGGCCCAGTCGGCCTGCTCCAGCGCCTCGCGGATACGGGCCAGTTCATCAGCGTCGAACAGGCCTGGGATGTGAAGCAGCATGGCGGCAGCACCGTTAGGAAATGTAAAGGCGCCAATGATATTGATTCCCTTTTGCGCTGCACAAGCCCCGTTCGCCGCTTAAGACGTTTCAGCTGTATGAAACCGTAAGGGCAAATTGTAAAGATTGTAAATTCTTCACGAATGGTAACGACTCTCAATTGTTAGTCACAATTGCTTACATTAGTATCCGCCGCCTCAACACCTTGGGGAAGGTCCTAAGCAATGCGCCAGTACGTACCATCTGCAGTGAGTTCGCCACGCCTGATCGTGTCTGCCATCGGTGTCGCCCTTAGCGCCTCGTCGGTGTATGCCGCCGACCCGGCCGCCAGCAGCGCCATTACCCTCGATGCCACCAGCGTCAACGGCAAAGCTGAACAAGCCAGCACCGATTACAAGGTCGAGAAGGCCGCCTCGCAGAAGTACACCGCGCCGCTGGTGGACACCCCGCGCTCGGTCACCGTGATCCCGCAGCAAGTGATCAAGGACACCAATGCCCTGACCCTGCAGGACGCCTTGCGTACTGTGCCGGGCATCACCTTTGGTGCCGGCGAAGGCGGCAACCCGCAAGGTGACCGCCCGTTCATTCGCGGCTTCGACGCCCAAGGCGATACCTACCTGGATGGCGTGCGTGACACTGGCGCGCAAACCCGCGAAATCTTTGCCATCGAATCAGTTGAAGTGGCCAAGGGCCCGAACTCGGCCATCGGTGGCCGCGGCGCGGCCGGCGGCACCATCAACCTGGTGAGCAAGCGTGCGCACCTGGGCAACTCGCTGGACGGCGCCTGGACCTGGGGCAGCGACCAGACCCAACGCTACACCTTCGACGGCAACTACCAATTCAGCGACACCGTTGCCGGCCGCCTGAACCTGATGACCCACGAAAGCAACGTCGCCGGCCGCGACAAGGTCAACTACGACCGCTGGGGTATCGCCCCATCGCTGGCCTTCGGCCTGGGCACCCCGACCCGCGTCAACCTCGACTACTATCACCTGGAAAGCGACGACCTGCCGGATTCGGGCATCCCGTACAGCATTCCGACCAATGGCAGCGGTGGACGCACCTCGGCGCACCCGAGCAAACCGGACGACGGCGGCGACAGCGATAACTTCTATGGCTTGACCGGTCGCGACTTCCGCAAGAGCCGCGTGGACATCGCCACCTTCGCCATCGAGCACGACCTGACCGACTCGCTGACCATCAAGAACACCCTGCGTCACGGCAACAGCATGCAGGACTACATCCTGACCCAGCCTGACGACAGCAAGGGCAACGTCAACAACGGTAGCGTCTGGCGCCGTGCCAACACCCGTGTCGGCAACACCGCCACCACCACCAACCAGACCGACCTGTTCGGCGAGTTCTACCTGGGCGGCCTGAAGAACAGCTTCTCCACCGGTATCGAACTGAGCCGTGAAGAGAGCAAGCGCTCCACCTACAACGTCGACACCAATACCCGTGGCTCGACCGCCACCACCTGTAACCCAAGCCTGATCGGCGCGAACAGCGGCTACAACTGCACCTCGCTGGGCAACCCGAACCCGGACGACCCATGGAACGGCGCGATCTCGCGCAACTACGCCGGCACCGATACCAAAGGCACTACGCGCGCCCTGTATGTGTTCGACACCCTGGAGCTAACGCCTGATTGGCTGCTGAACATGGGGCTGCGCTACGACCACTTCGACACCCAGTACCGTACTTATGACGCTGCTGGCGCGACCGTCGTGAACACCAAAGGAATCGCAGCCAAAGGTCGAGACAAGAGTGAATTCGTAACGGGCCAACTTGGCCTGGTCTGGAAGCCAGCCGAGAACGGTAGCATCTACGTTTCCTATGCCACCTCCGCGACACCTCCAGGCGCGATGCTTGGCGAAGGCATGGAAGGCAACCCGCCACCAAACAGCACTGACCGCAACGGCAACCTGTTGAGCAGCGACATGGAGCCGGAAGAAACCACCAACTACGAAATCGGCACCAAGTGGGACCTGCTCGACCAGCGCCTGTCGCTGACCGCCGCACTGTTCCGCACCGAGAAGGAAAACGCCCGCGTCCAGGTGGACACCACCACCTACGAAAACGTCGGCGAAACCCGCGTGCAAGGTATCGAACTGTCGGCCAGCGGCAAGATCACCGACAAATGGCAGGTATTCGCCGGTTACACCTACATGCAGGCTCGCCAGATCGACGGCGGCCCGCTGGGCAAGGCCAACGACGGCAACCAGCTGCCGAACACGCCGAACAACAGCGCCAGCCTGTGGACGACCTACTCGATCACGCCGAAGCTGACCGTCGGTGGCGGTGCCTTCTACGTGGATGACGTGTACGGCAGCGTGGCCAACACCACCATGGTCGACAGCTACGTACGCTACGACGCCATGGCCGCCTACAAGCTGACCAAGAACGTCGACCTGCAGTTGAACGTGCAGAACCTGACCAACGAGGTGTACTACGACAAGGCCTTCTCCACCCACTTCGCCAACCAGGCGGCCGGGCGGACTGCACTGTTGACCACCAGCGTCCACTTCTGACGAAACACCCTCAAGCCCCGTTCATTCCTGTGAGCGGGGCTTTTGCGTATCAAGGCATAATGCACGCCGCGCAGTGTGCGGCAGTAAGACAAGGTGATCGATGTGGTGAAGAAGACGCTGTTCCAATTGCACTGGTTCTTTGGCATCACCGCAGGCCTGGTACTGGCCTTGATGGGCATTACCGGCGCCCTGTACTCGTTCCAGGAAGAACTGCTGCGTGCGTTCAATGCCGATGTGCTCAAGGTAGAAGTGCGCGCCGAAGGCGTGCTGCCACCGGCCGAACTGGTGCAGCGGGTCGAAGCCCAGCAACATGACAAAGTGTCGATGCTGTGGGTGGACGTGCGCGAAGGCAATGCCGCACGCATCTTCTTCATGCCACCACCGGGCGAACGCCGTGGCGAGCTGCGCTATGCCGACCCGTACACTGGCGAACTAAAAGGCGAAGTAGCCGGGCAAGGCTTCTTCAATCTCATGCTCAACCTGCACCGTTTCCTGGCCATGGGCGACACTGGCCGGCAGATCACCGGTGCCTGCACCCTGATGCTGGTGTTCTTCTGCCTGTCCGGCCTGTACCTGCGCTGGCCGCGCAAGGCGCTGGACTGGCGCACCTGGCTGACCTTCGACTGGGCCAAGAAAGGCCGTGCCTTCAACTGGGACCTGCACGCCGTGGCCGGCACCTGGTGCCTGCTGTTCTATCTGCTGTTCGCCCTGACCGGGCTGTTCTGGTCCTACGAATGGTACCGCGAAGGCCTGAACAAGCTGCTGGCCGACGCGCCAGCGGCCGGCCAGCAGCAGAAGCGCGGCGAAGGCCGTGGCCGCCACGGGCCGCAGAAAGTCGACAAGAATGCCCCGCCGCTGGTGGTCGACTACGACGCCATCTGGTCCAACCTCAAGGACGCCGCAGGCCCAGGCCTTGCCGCCTACAACCTGCGCCTGCCACCGGTTGGCGGCCAGCCGGCCAACCTGTTCTACCTGCTGGACAACGCCGATCACCCTCGCGCCTTCAACACCCTGGTGCTGGACCCGGCCACCGGCCAGGTGAAAAACCACGACCGCTACACCGACAAATCCTTCAAGGCCCAGCTGCTGCAAAGCGTCTACGCCCTGCACGTCGGTGAGTACTTTGGCCTGCCGGGGCGCATCATCGTCACCATCGCCAGCCTGACAATGCCGTTGTTCTTCGTCACCGGCTGGCTGCTGTACCTCGACCGTCGCCGCAAAAAGCGCCAGGTACGTGAGGCCCGTGGCAACGTCGCCAGTAGCAACGGCAGTGGCGATAGCTGGCTGATCGGTTTTGCCAGCCAAAGCGGCTTTGCCGAACAGCTGGCCTGGCAGAGTGCCGGGCAATTGCAAGCCGCCGGCCTGCCAGTGCAAGTGCGCGCCCTGGCCGAGTTGGGCGAAAACGACCTGCGCCAGGCTCGCCGTGCGCTGTTCGTGGTCAGCACGTTCGGCGATGGCGAAGCCCCCGACAGCGCCCGCGCCTTCGAGCGCAAGGTGCTCGGCCAGCCCTGGGTACTGAACGACCTCAGCTATGCCCTGCTCGCCCTCGGTGATCGCCAGTACCCGCACTTCTGCGGCTTTGCTCGACGCCTGCAGGCGTGGCTGGGTGAGCGCGGTGCCAGCAGCGCCTTCAGCCCGGTGGAAGTGGACAACGCCGACCAGGCTGCCCTGCAGCAGTGGCAGCAGGAACTGGCACAACTAACCGGTGCCCAGCCGGTAGCTGCATGGCAACCGCCGAGCTTTGGCAACTGGTCGCTGGTGCACCGCGAACTGCTCAACCCGGGCAGTCAGGGCCAACCGGTGTACCTGCTAGGCCTGCGCCCAGAGGCGCCTGCCAGCTGGGAAGCCGGTGACCTGGTGGAGATCCTGCCGCTCAATGGTCAGCCACGGATCGACGCGTTCCTCAAGGGTATGGCACTGGACGCCAACACCCAGGTGCAAGTGAATGGCCTGAGCGAAACACTGGCCCAAGCCCTGGCTGGCCGCCAGCTGCCAACACGCCGCGATCACCTGATCGGCTTGCAGCCGCAAGCGCTGATCGACGCACTGGTGCCAATCGGCAGCCGCGAATACTCCATTGCCTCGATCGCCAGTGATGGTGTGCTGGAGCTGATCGTGCGCCAGGAACGCCACGCCGACGGCCACCTGGGCCTGGGTTCCGGTTGGCTGACCGAGTACTTGCCGTTGAACGGCACATTGAGCCTGCGCCTGCGAAGGAACAGTGGCTTCCACCTGCCCGAAACCGCTGCCCCCCTGATCCTGATCGGCAACGGCACAGGCATTGCCGGCCTGCGCAGCTTGATCCGGGCCCGGGCAAATGCAGGCGAGCAGCGCAACTGGCTGCTGTTTGGCGAGCGTAACCGAGCGCATGACCTGTTGTGTGGGGATGAACTGCAGGGCTGGCTGGACAGCGGCGACCTGGTACGGCTGGACCTGGCGTTTTCGCGGGATCAGGCCGAGAAGGTGTATGTGCAGGATGTGTTGCTGCAGCAGGCTGACGCGTTCAAACGCTGGGTCGCGGAGGGTGCCTGTGTGTATGTCTGCGGCAGCCTGCAAGGCATGGCTGCGGGGGTAGATGCGGCGCTCAACGGCATGCTTGGGGAAGCCGCTGTGCAGCAACTGATCGAGGATGGGCGGTATCGGCGGGATGTTTACTGATCAGACATTGATGTAAAGGCATCAGGCCCCTTGTGCTACAAGGGGCCTGACCTGCTGTCAGTGCAACTCGAAGGTATCGGCATCCAGGTTGGCCGGGAATTTGGCCCGGTACGCCGCCAGTTCCGCCGCACTCAACACAGCAGTAAATACCCCGTCCGCCTCGCCGGCGCTCAGCAGGCTCTCGCCCTGGAAGTCCAGCACCTGGCTGTCACCCGAATACGCAAAGCCTTTGCCATCCGTGCCCACCCGGTTCACCGCAGCCACATAACACAGGTTCTCGATACCCCGCGCCGGCAACAGGCGGTTCCAGTGCTGGCGGCGCGCTGCCGGCCAGTTGGCGGTGTACAGCAGCAGGTCGGTGTCCTGGGCATCGCGGCTCCACACCGGGAAGCGCAGGTCATAACAAATCAGCGGGCGAATCCGCCAGCCCTTTACCTCGAACTGCACCTGGCGCTCGCCTGGGGTGTAATGCTTGTGCTCGCCGGCCATGCGGAACAGGTGGCGTTTGTCGTAATGCAGGATCTCGCCGTCCGGTCGCGCCCACAACAGACGGTTGCGGTGGCTACCATCGGCCGCCTGGATGATTACGCTGCCGGTAATCACCGCGCTGTATTTCTTCGCCTGGGCTTTCAGCCATTTGTAGGTCGGGCCGTTCTCCGGCTCGCACAAGCTTTCCGACTGCATCGAAAAGCCGGTGGTGAACATTTCCGGCAGGATCACCAGGTCCACTTCGCCCACCTGCTCCAGCAACTCCTCGAAGTGTGCATAGTTGGCCTCGCGGTCGTGCCAGGCCAAGGTGGTTTGCACCAGGGCGACTCTCAGGTTCGGCAGTGTGCTCAGATCGCGCATAGTCGTTCCGCTGCCTGACGCAGCGTCTCCTCTCGTTTGGCAAAGCACAGGCGCACCAGGCGTTGCTCGGGGATGGGTTGCTGGTAGAACACCGACACCGGGATGGTCGCCACGCCGTGCTCACGGGTCAGCCACAGCGACATGTCGACATCGTTCAGGTCCGGGCGGATCTGCGAATAATCCACCAGCTGGAAATAAGTGCCCGCCGTGCGGGCAAAGCTGAAGCGCGAGCCCTCCAGCAAACCGCAGAACAGGTCGCGCTTGGCCTGATAGAACGCCGGCAGTTCATCGATATGCTCGGGGTGCTCGGCCATGAAGTCGGCCAGCGCACACTGCAGCGGTGTCACCCCGCAGAAGTTGACGTACTGGTGCACCTTGCGCAGCTCTGCGCTCAGCGCGGGCGGAGCGATCACGTAGCCTGTCTTCCAGCCGGTAACGTGGTAGGTCTTGCCGAACGAGCTGACCACGAAGGCACGTTGGTACAGCTGCTCGTGGGCCAGCACGCTGGCATGGCGAACGCCGTCATAAACCAGGTGCTCGTACACTTCATCGCTGACCAGGTAAATATCGCGGTCGGCAACGAGCTTTGCCAGCTGGTCAAGGTCTTCGCGGGTGATCAAGGCACCGCTGGGGTTGTGCGGCGAGTTGAGGATGACCATGCGCGTGCGCGGGCTCAGCGCATCGCTGAACTTCTGCCAGTCGATACGGAAATTGCCGTCGCTCAGTTGCACATGCACACAGCGGCCACCGGCCAGCTCCACGGACGGCTCGTAGCTGTCGTAGCACGGGTCGAAGACGATTACCTCGTCACCGGCATGCACCACCGCCTGGATGGCACAAAAGATCGCCTCGGTGGCACCCGGGGTGATGGTCACTTCCTGGTCCGCATCCACCCTGGCGCCATACAGGCGCTCGACCTTGGCCGCCACCTGCTGGCGCAGGGCCGGCAAGCCGGTCATCGGCGAATACTGGTTATGCCCGGCGGCCACGTGCCGGCCTACCGCATCGAGCAGTGCCTGCGGGCCATTGAAATCGGGGAAGCCTTGGGACAGGTTGAGCGCGCCAGTCTGCACGGCGAGCTGGGACATGGTGGTGAAGATGGTCGTGCCGACATTCGGCAGTTTGCTGCGGATCATGGAGCCCTCTTTCCTGGGGTGTATCCGGCACGGGGTGGAGTCCGAGCATAGCGGATCGAGCGGTCAGGAAAAAGGTTGAAACAATAGGGGGATTGCGGTGGATCAAAAACGGGGCCGCATAGCGGCCCCGTTATCACTGCTAGCGCTTGTCGCGGCGCTTCTTCTCGGCCTTCTTGTGGTGCGACATCAAGCGGCGCTTCTTGTTGACCTGGCGGTCGGTGAGGGTGTTCTTCTTGCCCTCGAACGGGTTCTCACCGCCCTTGTACTCGATACGGATCGGCGTACCGACCAGTTTCAGTACGCGGCGGTAGGTGTTTTCCAGGTAACGCGAGTACGACTTGGGAATGCTCTCGGTCTGGTTGCCGTGGATCACGATCAGCGGCGGGTTGGCACCCCCGAGGTGGGCATAGCGCAGCTTGATGCGGCGGCCATTGACCAACGGCGGCTGGTGCTCGCTCACGGCATCTTCGAGGATCTGCGTCAGGCGGCTGGTCGGCCAACGGGTGACCGCCGACTTGAACGCGGCCTGCACCGACTTGTACAGGTTGCCTACACCTGTGCCATGCAAGGCGGAAATGAAGTGAATGTCGGCGAAGTCGACGAAGAACAGCCGGCGCTCCAGCTCGGTCTTCACGTAGGCACGCTCGCCCGGTTCCATGCCATCCCACTTGTTCAGGGCGATGACGATGGCGCGGCCGGCTTCCAGGGCGAAGCCCAGCAGGTTGAGGTCGTGGTCAACCACGCCTTCGCGGGCATCCATGACGAAGATGACCACGTTGGCGTCCTTGATCGCCTGCAGCGTCTTCACCACCGAGAACTTTTCGACTTCCTCGTGGATCTTGCCGCGCTTACGCACCCCGGCGGTGTCGATGAAGGTGTACTTCTCGCCATCGCGTTCGAACGGGATGTAGATACTGTCGCGGGTGGTGCCTGGCTCGTCGTAGACCACCACACGCTCTTCGCCGAGCATGCGGTTGACCAGAGTCGACTTACCAACGTTGGGGCGGCCGATGATGGCGATCTTGATGCCATCCTTTTCGCTTGGGCCAGGAATGCGCACGGCTTCCTCGCCTTCGGCGACTTCCTGGTCGAGGGCTTCGTCTTCGGCATCACGCGGCAGGTGGCCGAGCACGGCTTCCATCAGGGCATTGATACCACGGCCCTGGGAACCCGCCACCGGAATGGCGTTACCCATGCCCATTGGCGAGAATTCGGCGCGGGCAACGTCGGGGTCGATGTTGTCGATCTTGTTGGCAACCAGAATCGCCGACTTGTTCCGCTTGCGCAGGTGCTCGGCGATCATCTGGTCTGCTGCGGTCATGCCCGTACGGGCATCGACCAGAAACAGCACATAGTCGGCTTCTTCGATGGCCATGAGCGACTGCTCGGCCATTTTCTCGTCCATGCCCACTTCGTCACCGGTGATACCACCGGTGTCGATCAAAATGAAGGAACGACCCTGCCAGGTGGCGTCACCGTACTGGCGGTCACGGGTCAGGCCCGACAAGTCACCGACGATGGCATCGCGGGTTTTGGTCAGGCGGTTGAACATGGTGGATTTGCCGACGTTCGGGCGGCCCACCAGGGCTATTACGGGAACCATCGGCTCTCCACTCTCGAATTCTTGAAAATGCAAAGGCCGCTGCAAGGCAGCGGCCGGAGTACGGGCGGCGTTTCCTACGCCGCGGCTTGAAGCCCGCCAAGGCTCCAAGCATAGCTTCAGCGGACGGTCAGTGCCTCGAGCTTGCCGCTGTTGCCGAAGACGTAGATGGTGTCACCGACCACAAGTGGCCGGGCGCGCAGGCCATCGCTGTCGATACGCTCACGGCCGACGAAGCGGCCATCGACCTGGCTCAGCAGGTGCAGGTAGCCTTCGAAGTCCCCTACAGCCACGTAGCTGGAGAACACTTCCGGTGCCGACAGCTGACGGCGGGCCATGGTGTCGTTGCTCCACAGGGCGCTGGAAGAGCGCTCGTCGACACTCTCGACAGTACCCGAGGCTTCGCTGACATAGACGTTGCCGTAACCCTGGGCGACACCCACATAGCTGGAGGCATCGCGCTGCCACAGCACGCGGCCGCTTTCCAGGTCCAGGCCCGCTACGCGGCCCTGGTAGGTGCTGACGTAGAGGGTTTCACCGGACAGCAGCAGACCGCCGTCGATGTCGACCACACGGTCCAGCTCGGAACGGCCCTGCGGGATGGCCACGCGGCTTTCCCACACCGGCACGCCGTTGTTGATGTCCACCGCGACCACCTTGCCAGTGGACAGGCCGGCAATGGCCAGACGGTTGGTGGCGATCGGCGCACCGGTGCCACGCAGGGTCAGTACGGCCGGGGTGTTTTCGTAGATCCAGCGGCGGTCGCCAGTGGCGGCATCCAGGCCGATCAGGCGGTCGTCCTGGGTCTGTACCACCACCACATCACCGTTGTTGGCCGGTGGTGCCAGCACTTCGCTGGTCACGCGGGAGCGCCAGCGCTCTTCACCGGTGCTGGAGTCCAGGGCAATGACTTCACCCTTGAGGGTACCGAGCATGACCAGGCCGTAGCCCACGCCAACAGCGCCGGAAACCTGCAGCTCCAGGTCTTTCTTCCACACCACGTCACCGGTGATGCGATCAAGGGCAAAGACTTCGCCATTGACGTCGGAAGCGTAGATACGGTCGTTTTCGATGGCCGGTACCAAGGTGTTGTAGGTTTTACCCTGGCCGTCACCGATCGAACGGCTCCACTGCTTTTTCAGTACCACTTCCTCGGTGAACTTGGTCAGCTCGGCCGGGGGCAGTTCCTTCTTGCTGTTGCTGCTGCAACCTGCGGCCAGTACGGCCAGGGTCAGCACTGCTGCATGTTTCCAACCGATCACTTACGCGTCCCCTTTAGCCAGGTCATCCAGCTTCAATTGCAGGCCACCGACCGCCGCGTCATCGGACAGCGCAGCCTTGGCTTTTTCGTAAGCGCTGTGCGCGTCGTCGGCGCGACCCAGCTGTACCAGCAGGTCACCCTTCAACTCTTCACGGCTGGCCAGGAAGGCTTTGTCGGCGTCGCCGTCAAGCAGCTTCAGGGCGTCCTCGGCCTTGTTCTGGGCGGCCAGTACGCGAGCCAGACGCTGGCGCGAAATCTCGCCCAGGGTCACGTCGGCCGGCTTGTCCAGCACGCTTTTCAGCTCGGCGGCAGCGTCGTCGAGCTTGCCGGTCTCGACCGCTACCTTGGCCACGAACAGGCTGCCGTACTGGGCGTAGGCGGTGCCGCCGAACTCGCTCTTGAGCTTGCCGGACAGCTCCGCGACCTTGGTGGCGTCTGGCTGGCCAGTCGGCGTCAGGCTGGTTTCAAGCAAAGCCTGATACAGCTGCGAGGCACCTTGCGACTGGTTGTTCTGGTACTTGTGCCAGGTATTCCAGCCCAGCACCACCACGCCAGCCAGCAATGCGCCGGTCAGCAGCGGCTTGCCGTTGCGGTTCCACCAGTCCTTGACCCCTGCCAGGTCATCATCATCGGTACTCGACACCCCAATACTCCTTTTCGCCTATTCGCTTGTTGAACCGCGTTACGCCTGCGCGATCGCGGTTTCCAGGTGCTCTGCAAGAGCATCCCAGGCAATGTTCTGTTGTTCGCCCTGGCCACGCAGGGGCTTCAAGCCGATCTCTTGCTTGGCCAATTCGTCGTCGCCGAGGATCAGGGCGAACAGCGCGCCGCTCTTGTCGGCTTTCTTGAACTGGCTTTTGAAACTGCCACCGCCGGCGTTGACTGCCAGGCGCAGGCCCGGCAGGCGGTCGCGCAGGCCTTCGGAAAGGCGCAGGCCAGCCAGTTCCGCCTGCTCGCCGAAGGCGCACAGGTAAACGTCGATCTGGCGGCTGATGGACTCTGGCACCTTGCCCAGGGTTTCCAGCAGCAGGATCAGGCGCTCGATGCCCATGGCGAAACCAACACCCGTGGTTGGCTTGCCGCCCATCTGCTCGACCAGGCCATCGTAGCGGCCACCGGCACACACGGTGCCCTGGGCACCGAGCTTGTCGGTCACCCACTCGAACACGGTCTTGCTGTAGTAGTCCAGGCCACGCACCAGCTTGGTGTTGATCACGAACGGAATACCGGCGGCGTCCAGGCGGGCCTTGAGGCCTTCGAAGTGCACGCGGGATTCTTCGTCCAGGTAGTCTTCCAGCTTCGGAGCGCCAACCAGCACCGCCTGGGTGTTCTGGTCCTTGCTGTCGAGAATGCGCAGCGGGTTGCTCTTCAGGCGGCGCTGACTGTCTTCGTCCAACTGCTCCAGGCGCGCCGAGAGGAACTCGACCAACGCGTCACGGTAGCGTGCACGGGCTTCACTGGTGCCCAGGCTGTTGAGTTCGAGCTTGACCGCATCCTGGATACCCAGCAGGCCCCACAGGCGCCAGGTCAGCATGATCAGCTCGGCGTCGATGTCCGGGCCGTCCAGGTTGAACACTTCCACGCCAATCTGGTGAAACTGGCGGTAGCGGCCCTTCTGCGGGCGCTCATGGCGGAACATCTGCCCGATGTACCACAGCTTCTGCACCTGGCCGTTGCCGGTGATGCCATGTTCGAGCACAGCGCGCACGCAGGCCGCGGTGCCTTCAGGGCGCAGGGTCAGCGAATCGCCGTTGCGGTCCTCGAAGGTGTACATCTCCTTTTCGACGATGTCGGTCACTTCACCGATCGAGCGCTTGAACAGCTCGGTGAACTCGACGATCGGCGTGCGGATCTGGCTGTACCCGTAGGTGTCCAGCAGGCCGGCCACGGTGCCTTCGAAGTAGCGCCACAGTGGCGACTGTTCTGGCAGGATGTCGTTCATGCCACGGATGGCTTGCAGCGATTTGCTCACGAAAAGTCCTTACGAATTCTGTGTGTCAGCCACGGACGATCAGCGCCGCGTCGGCCTCGACCTTTTCGGCCGCTTTCTGGCGGATGAGTTTTTCCAGCTCATCGACCAGGTTGTCATTGGTCAGTTTCTGCGCAGGCTTGCCGTCGATGTAGATCAGGTTCGGCGTGCCGCCGGTCAAGCCTACATGGGCTTCCTTGGCTTCACCTGGGCCGTTGACCACGCAACCGATCACCGCCACGTCCAGCGGCACCAGCAAGTCTTCCAGGCGCCCTTCCAGCTCGTTCATGGTCTTGACCACATCGAAGTTTTGCCGCGAGCAGCTCGGGCAGGCGATGAAGTTGATGCCACGCGAACGCAGGTGCAGCGACTTGAGGATGTCGTAGCCGACTTTCACTTCTTCGACCGGGTCGGCCGCCAGCGAGATACGGATGGTATCGCCAATGCCTTCGGCCAGCAGCATACCGAGGCCGACGGCAGATTTCACCGTCCCCGAACGCAGGCCACCGGCTTCGGTGATGCCCAAGTGCAACGGCTGCACGATCTGCTTGGCCAGCAGCCGGTAGGCTTCGACGGCCATGAACACGTCGGAGGCCTTGACGCTGACCTTGAAGTCCTGGAAGTCCAGGCGGTCGAGGTGCTCGACGTGGCGCAGGGCCGACTCGACCAGCGCTGCCGGGGTTGGCTCGCCGTACTTCTTCTGCAGGTCTTTTTCCAGGGAACCGGCGTTGACCCCGATACGGATCGGGATACCACGGTCGCGGGCGGCATCGACCACGGCGCGCACACGGTCTTCACGGCCGATGTTGCCTGGGTTGATACGCAGGCAATCGACGCCCAGCTCGGCAACGCGCAGAGCGATCTTGTAGTCGAAATGGATGTCGGCGACCAGCGGCACGCTGACCAGCTGCTTAATCTTGCCGAAGGCTTCGGCGGCGTCCATGTCCGGTACCGAGACACGTACGATGTCCACGCCGGCATCGACCAGGCGCTGGATTTGCGCCACGGTGGCGGCTACATCGTTGGTATCGGTGTTGGTCATGCTCTGCACCGCGATGGGTGCGTCACCACCCACCGGCACATTGCCGACCCAAATTTTGCGGGATTCGCGACGTTTGATCGGAGATTCGCCGTGCATGACTTACTGTCCCAACTTCAGGCGAGCGGTCTCGCCACTGGTGAACGGGGCAACATCGACGGCCTGGCCGTTGTAGCTGACCTGGGCGCCACGGGCAAAGCCCAGACGCACCGCGAACGGCGGCTTGCCGGTCAGCTCGAGGTTGTCCCCCTTGCGCTTGATGGCGCTGAACAGCACCTTGCCGTTGCCGTCGCTGACCTGGGTCCAGCAATCGGCGGTGAACTGGATGGCAACCTTGGCACTGCCAGCCGGTATTGCGGCAGGCTCGGCGGCGACCACGGTAGCCGCAGGCGCAACAGCGGCAGGTGCTGGGGTAACCGGTGCTACCGGGGCAGGCGCAGCAGCAGGCGCGGGTTGCGCGGGTGCTTGCTGGCCCGCGGCCGGGGCCGGCACTGCGGCAGCGGCTGGGGCCGCGCTGGTCGGCGCCTGTTCAGCGGCGGCGGCAGGCTGCTCGGTTGCGCCCTGCTCCAGCGCCAACGGCGCGCTTTCGGCCTGCTGGCCGACGGAAACGGCCTGGTCTTCAGGCTCATCGAGCGGGTGAATCTGGGTGGTGCCGTCGGCGCTTTCGACTTCGACGTGCTCCAGGGCAATCTTGGCCAGGTCCTTGCCACGCAGGCTGCCCTGGTCCTGCCACCAAACAAAGCCGCCACCGACCACGGCCACCAGCAACAGCAGGCTGACGCCGCGCAGGATGTTATGCGACAGGCGCACCGGCTCTTCGATGCGGCCCAGCGAATGCACTTCGCTGCCCTTGGCGTGAGTACCGGTGTAGCGGTCGAAGGCCTCTACCAGGGCGGCCTGGTCGAGCTCCATCAACTTGGCATAGGCGCGAATATAGCCACGCGCGAAGGTATGCCCGGGCAGCTTGTCGAAGGCGCCGGTTTCCACGTGGTTCAACGAACTGACAGTGAGGTTGAGCTTGCGGGCCACCTCGGCTTGAGACCAGTCCCGTTTCTCACGGGCCAGGCGCAAAAGCTCACCGGGGTTCTGGCCAGGCGCTACTGCTACTTCGGGATGCGCGGCGTTCATCGTTGCTCCGACAGGTATTGCTGGTATTCCGGCGTACCGGGATAAAGTCGTTGTAATTGCTGGCCCAGTTCGGCCAGTGCGCCCTGCTCGTCGAACACCCTGGCAAGGCGGCTGCCCAGCAGCAGGCTACGGGCGTCGTGGTCGCTCAACTGGCTGAAACGATCGTAGTAGTCCCGGGCCGGCACATAATGCCTGTTTTCGTAGGACAACTCAGCCATTTCCAGCAACGCTTTCGGTTGCCGCTGGTTGAGTTGCAACGCTTTCAACAGATAGGCATGCGCCTGGTCGCGGCGCTCGAGCTTGAGGGCGGTCAGGCCCAGGTTCTCGTACACGCGTGAGCGCTCAGGATACAGGGTATCGGCACTGGCCAGGCGAAACATCTGCTCGGCCTCGGCAAATCGCCCCTGAGCATAAAGGAAACTGCCGTAATTGTTGCTAATTCGTGTGTCGCCGCTGCTGATCTGCAGGGCCTTGCGAAAGTGCGTTTCGGCCAGCGCCGGTTCGCCTTCGGCCTGAAACACCAGCGCCAGGGCAGCGTGCGCGTCGGCATCCCGCCCATCCAGCGCCAAGGCCTTGCCCAGTGGTGCCTTGGCCTGCTCGGTCAAACCCTGTTGCAAATAACCCAGGCCAAGCTGCACATAAGCTCGCGCCGCTTCCACCTTCCCCTGGCGACTGGCCAGGGGGTCGCCCACGCCACCCGACACGCAGCCGGCCAGCAGCGAAAGCGCAAGGATCGACAGCGCGGTGCGCAGGCTCATGGGCGAGGTCCCGGTCAGTGGCTGGCGGCGCTGTCTTGCAGCTCGACGTCTGCGGAAAGCTGGCGAACAGCGATATAGCGTTCACTGCGGCGGGTACGGTCGTTGACCTGGCCAACCAGCTGGCCGCAGGCAGCGTCGATGTCGTCGCCACGGGTGGTGCGGGTGGTGACGTTGAAACCACCGTGGTGCAGCAGGTCCTGGAAGCGACGAATGGCGTTGTTGCTCGGCCGCTCGTAGCCCGAATGCGGGAACGGGTTGAACGGGATCAGGTTGATCTTGCACGGTACGTCGCGCAGCAACTCGATCATTTGCGCGGCATGCTCAGGCTGGTCATTGACGTCCTTGAGCAAGGTGTACTCGACGGTGAGCACGCGCTTGCCGCCCAAGGTAGACATGTAGCCCATGCACGATTCCAGCAGCACCTTCAGCGGGTACTTCTTGTTGATCGGAACCAGCTTGTTGCGCAGTTCGTCGTTCGGCGCGTGCAGCGAAAGGGCCAGCGACACGTCGATGTGCTTGGCCAGTTCGTCGATCATCGGTACCACGCCCGAGGTGGACAGCGTGACGCGACGCTTGGAAATGCCATAGCCAAGGTCATCCATCATGATTTTCATGGCGGCGATGACGTTGTCGAAGTTCAGCAAGGGCTCGCCCATGCCCATCATCACCACGTTGGTAATCGCGCGGTCGACTTTGGCAGGGACGGTCCCGAAGGATTTGTTGGCAAGCCACACCTGGCCGATCACTTCGGCGGCGGTGAGGTTGCTGTTGAAGCCTTGCTTGCCGGTGGAGCAGAAACTGCAGTCCAGGGCACAGCCGGCTTGCGACGATACGCACAGGGTACCGCGGTCGTCGGTAGGAATGTAGACGGTCTCGACGCAACTGCCGGAGGCAACGCGGATCACCCATTTGCGGGTGCCGTCGGCGGAAATGTCTTCACTGACCACTTCCGGTGGGCGAATCTCGGCAACGGCCTCGAGCTTTTCGCGCAAGACCTTGCCTACGTTGGTCATGGCCGCAAAGTCGGACACGCCAAAATGGTGAATCCATTTCATCACCTGGCCGGCACGGAAGCGCTTCTCCCCGATAGAGTCGAAGAATTGTTCCATTTCCGGCTGGGTCAGGCCCAACAGGTTGATTTTGCCAGTAGATGTCGTCATGGATTCACCCTCACCCGTAAGCTTTCGCTTAGCGAGTGGTTACCTCGGTAGCAGCGAAGAAGTAAGCGATTTCGCGAGCAGCGGCAGCTTCGGAGTCCGAACCGTGAACGGCGTTGGCGTCGATCGACTCGGCGAAGTCAGCACGGATGGTGCCGGCAGCAGCTTCTTTAGGGTTGGTAGCGCCCATCAGCTCACGGTTCAGAGCGATGGCGTTTTCGCCTTCCAGAACCTGAACAACAACTGGACCGGAAGTCATGAAGGCAACCAGGTCACCGAAGAAGCCGCGAGCGCTGTGCTCAGCGTAGAAGCCTTCGGCTTCGGCTTTGGACAGTTGCTTGATTTTCGAGGCAACGATTTTCAGGCCAGCTTCTTCGAAGCGAGTGGTGATCTTGCCGATGACGTTTTTGGCAACGGCGTCAGGCTTGATGATCGAGAAAGTACGTTGAACAGCCATGGAAAACTCCAGAATATGAGTGTTACGAAAAATTAAACCCGCGAATTATACGCGGGTTCTGGGGGATTGCCTAACCTGCAAGTGACGCTTAGTCGGCTTCGTCGATCCAGGCAGCCTGGATGGCCTCGAGCACTTTCTCACCGCCGCGTGACGGATCGTCGCTGAATTCTGGCAATGCCAGCACCCAACGGTGCAGGTCTACGAAATTCACATAACGAGGATCGACCTCCGGCTTGCTTTCTGCAAGCTGGATTGCGATCTCAAGTACATCAACCCATTTCAGACTCATGTACAGATCCTCAGTGCGGTGCTTCGGCAGCGTGGTTGAGCGAATACTTGGGGATCTCGATGGTCAGGTCTTCGTCAGCGACGACCACCTGGCAGCCAAGGCGCGACTGCGCTTCCAGGCCCCAGGCCTTGTCCAGCATGTCCTCTTCCAGCTCGTCGGCTTCTTCAAGCGAGTCGAAACCCTTGCGTACGATGCAGTGGCAAGTGGTGCAGGCCTTGACACCGCCGCAGGCGCTTTCCATCTCGATGTGATGATCGTGGGCCAGTTCCAGGATGTTGGTCCCGGTCGGCACCTCCACGGTCAGCCCTTCCGGGCAAAACTTCTCATGCGGCAGGAATGTCACCAGCGGCATCGGTTACTCCTCGATCTCATTCAGGTTGCGCCCGGCCAGTGCGGCTTTGACCGTCGAATCAAGGCGACGGGCGGCAAAAGCATCGGTCACCTGCGACAGACGCTTGGTCTGTTGCTCGATGGCAGCGCCATCGGTGCCGGCCAGCAAATCACGTAGTTCTTGCATCTGGAATGCAATGGCGTCGCGCTCGTCACTGCTGAGCAGGCGTTCGCCATCGGCGTCCAGGGCGCCCTGTACCGCTTCGAGCAGGCGCTCGCCGTCCACCTGGTGCTCGCGCAACTGGCGGGCGTGCTTGTCGGAACCGGCATGCTCGAAGGAGTCTTTCAGCATGCGGGCAATTTCGCCGTCGGTCAGGCCATAGGACGGCTTGACCTGGATGCTGGCTTCCACGCCCGAACCCAGCTCGCGGGCGGCGACACTGAGCAGGCCATCGGCGTCCACCTGGAAGGTAACGCGAATTTTTGCCGCGCCGGCCACCATGGCCGGAATACCGCGCAGCTCGAAGCGGGCCAGCGAGCGGCAGTCGCTGATCAGCTCGCGCTCGCCCTGCAGCACATGGATCATCATGGCCGACTGGCCATCCTTGTACGTGGTGAACTCCTGGGCGCGGGCCACCGGAATGGTGGTGTTGCGCGGGATCACCTTCTCCATCAACCCGCCCATGGTTTCAAGGCCAAGCGACAACGGGATGACATCGAGCAGCAGCAGTTCACCACCTTCACGGCGGTTGCCAGCCAGGGTGTCGGCCTGGATGGCGGCGCCGATGGCCACCACCTGGTCGGGGTCGATCGACGTCAACGGAGTGCGCCCGAACAACGCGCCCACGGCTTCACGCACACGCGGGACGCGAGTCGAACCACCGACCATGGCCACGGCGCTGACTTCTTCCAGCTCGACGCCACTGTCGCGCACGGCGCGGCGGCAAGCCTTGAGGCTGCGGGCAACCAGCGGTTCGATCATGGCTTCGAAGGCGGCGCGGCTCAGCTCGCCCTGCCAGGCGCCATGGCTGACACTGACCACATCGGTGTCAGTCAACGCTTCCTTGGCCGCGCAGGCGGTTTGCAACAATGCGCGCTGGGTAGCTGGGTCCAAGTCGGACGACAAGCCAGCCTGCTCGATGATCCAGCCGGCAATGGCGTGGTCGAAATCGTCGCCACCCAAGGCGGTATCACCACCGGTGGCAAGCACTTCGAAGACACCAGCGGTCAGGCGCAGGATGGAAATATCGAAGGTGCCGCCGCCCAGGTCATAGATGGCCACCACGCCTTCGGCGTTCTGGTCCAGGCCGTAGGCCACTGCAGCCGCAGTGGGCTCGTTGAGCAGGCGCAGCACGTTCAGCCCCGCCAGGCGCGCAGCGTCCTTGGTGGCCTGGCGCTGGGCGTCATCGAAATAGGCGGGCACGGTAATCACCGCACCTACCAGTTCGCCACCCAAGGTCGCTTCGGCGCGCTCGCGCAGCACCTTGAGGATATCGGCAGACACTTCCACCGGGCTTTTCGGCCCTTGGACAGTGTCGATGAACGGCATGTGCGACTCACCACCAACAAAGCGGTACGGCAGCTGCTCGCCCAGTTGCTTGACGTCGGCCAGGCCGCGCCCCATCAGGCGCTTGACCGACAGCACGGTGTTCAGCGGGTCGCTGGAAGCGGCATCACGCGCGGCCTGCCCCACTTCGTTGCGCCCTTCGAGGTAGCGCACCGCGGACGGCAGAATGACGTTACCCTGCGCGTCAGGCAGGGGCTCGCTACGACCGCTGCGCAATGCAGCGACCAGAGAGTTGGTGGTACCCAGGTCGATCCCCACCGCCAGGCGGCGCTGGTGCGGCTGAGGGCTTTGACCGGGTTCGGCAATCTGCAGTAGGGCCATGCTTATCTGAATACCTTAGGTGCCATCACGGGCAGCACCGGGTTAATCGTCGAGGCGCTCTTCCAGTTGGCGCACTTCTTGGGCGAGCTTGTCGAGGAACTGCATGCGGCGCATCAGGCGCTCGGCCTTGTCGCGCTCGCCTGGGGCATCCCAGCAGGCGGCAAAGTCCTCGTTCAGCGTGTCCTGGGCAACCTTCAGGCGCTTCTTGAACACACCGACACCATCAAGGTCGGCTTCGTCCTGCAGCTCTTCGAGCTCTTCACGCCACTGCATCTGCTGCAGCAGGAAGTCGGGGTCGTGGACCGTGACCTCCTGGGGCACTTCGTGGCCGCTGATGGCCAGCAGGTAGCGCGCGCGACGCGGCGCACTGCGCAGCGTCTGGTAGGCGTCGTTGAGGGCCGCGGATTTTTCCAGCGCTATACGTTGCTCTCGCTCGGAGGCGTCGGCAAAGCGGTCGGGATGGACTTCGCGGGCCAGCTCGCGATAGCGAGTGGCCAGCTTGTCGAGATCCAGGCGGAAGCTTGGCTGGAGGTCAAACAATGCGTAATGACAAGGAGTACCCACAGCCAGCCTCAAACGTTGAAGCTTTCGCCGCAGCCACACTCACCGCGCACGTTGGGGTTGTTGAACTTGAAGCCTTCGTTCAACCCTTCCTTGACGAAATCCAGCTCGGTGCCGTCGAGGTAGACCAGGCTCTTGGGATCGATGATCACCTTGACGCCGTGGTTTTCGAACACCTGGTCTTCGTCCGCCAGTTCGTCGACGAACTCCAGCACGTAGGCCAGGCCCGAGCAACCGGTGGTGCGCACGCCCAGGCGAATGCCCTCACCTTTGCCGCGCCCGTCGAGGGAGCGGCGAATGTGGTTGGCGGCGGCTTCTGTCATGCTGATAGCCATCAGAACTCCTTACCTCGCAGGCGACTTAGATCAAGCCTTTCTTCTGCTTGTAATCGCGCACGGCTGCCTTGATGGCATCCTCGGCGAGTACCGAGCAGTGGATCTTGACCGGCGGCAACGCCAGTTCTTCTGCCAGCTGGGTGTTCTTGATGGTTTCGGCTTCGTCCAGGGTCTTGCCCTTCATCCACTCGGTGGCGAGGGAGCTGGAAGCGATGGCCGAACCGCAGCCGTAGGTCTTGAACTTGGCGTCTTCGATAACGCCTTGCTCGTTGACCTTGATCTGCAGACGCATCACGTCACCGCACGCCGGGGCGCCGACCATGCCGGTACCGACATCCGGGTCCTCGGCATTCATCTTGCCGACGTTGCGTGGGTTTTCGTAGTGGTCGATGACCTTTTCACTGTATGCCATGGTGCAATTCCTTCCTCATCAGGGAGCCGCTCTTGCCGGCGACTGCTTAGTGGGCGGCCCACTCGATCTTGGAGATGTCAACGCCGTCTTTGTACATGTCCCACAGCGGCGACAGCTCACGCAGTTTGTTAACGGCCTCGCAGACTTTCTGCGCGGCGTAGTCGACTTCTTCTTCGGTGGTGAAACGGCCGAAGGAGAAGCGGATCGAGCTGTGCGCCAGCTCGTCGTTGCGGCCCAGAGCACGCAGTACGTACGACGGCTCCAGCGATGCCGAGGTGCAGGCCGAACCGGACGATACGGCGATGTCCTTCAGCGACATCAGCAGCGATTCACCTTCGACGTAGTTGAAGCTCAGGTTCAGGTTGTGCGGAACACGGGCAGTCTGGCTGCCGTTGACGTACAGCTCTTCAAGGTCCGAGACCTGCTTGAAGAAGCGGTCGCTCAGGGCCTTGATGCGCGCGTTCTCCGCAACCATTTCCTGCTTGGCGATGGCGAACGCTTCGCCCATGCCGACGATCTGGTGGGTTGGCAGGGTGCCCGAACGCATGCCGCGCTCATGGCCGCCACCGTGAATGATGGCTTCCAGGCGTACACGCGGCTTGCGGCTGACGTACAGCGCACCGATGCCTTTAGGGCCGTAGACCTTGTGAGCCGAGAACGACATCAGGTCGACCTTGAGCTTTTGCAGGTCGATTTCGACCTTGCCGGCCGACTGGGCGGCGTCGACGTGGAACAGTACGCCGCGCGAGCGGGTCAGCTCACCGATGGCGGCGATGTCGTTGATCGAGCCGACTTCGTTGTTCACGTGCATCAGCGAGACCAGGATGGTGTCGTCGCGCAGCGCCGCCTCTACCATGGCCGGTGTGACGATGCCGTCTTCGCCTGGCTCAAGGTAGGTGACTTCGAAACCTTCACGCTCCAGCTGGCGAGCGGTATCCAGGACCGCCTTGTGCTCGATCTTGGAGGTGATGATGTGCTTGCCCTTGGTCTGATAGAAGTGCGCGACGCCTTTGAGTGCGAGGTTGTCGGACTCGGTAGCACCGCTGGTCCAGACGATTTCGCGCGGATCGGCATTGATCAGCTCGGCAACCTGGCGGCGACCGTTCTCGACCGCTTCTTCGGCTTTCCAGCCGAATACGTGGGAACGCGAAGCCGGGTTACCGAAGTTCCCGTCAACCAGCAGGCAGTCGGCCATCTTCTGGGCCACGCGTGGGTCGACCGGGGTGGTCGCGGAGTAATCAAGGTAGATCGGCAACTTCATTTGTCTCTCCTATCAGGCGGTGGCGTCGCTCGTCGTCCCAAAGGGATCAATCGACGGCGGACGTCTCAATCTTGTCCAACTGGGCGGTTCGGCCTGCGACACGACGCAGGTCCTGGCGCTGGGCGACTTCCTGCACCTCACGGCGCATGACGAGGTCGGCCAGGCTGATGCCGCTGAGGAATTCATGGATCTGCTGGCTGAGGTCGCACCACAAGTGGTGGGTCAGGCAGGTATCACCGGCATGGCAGTCCCCGAGACCCTGGCAGCGGGTAGCATCGACCGATTCGTTGACCGCATCGATGACCTGGGCCACCTGGATGGTTTCCATGCCTCGCGACAGCTGATAGCCACCGCCTGGACCGCGCACACTGGAAACCAGGCTGCTGCGGCGCAGCTTGGCGAACAGCTGCTCCAGATAAGAGAGGGAAATGCCCTGGCGCTCGGAAATGTCGGCCAAAGACACCGGCCCATGCTGCGCGTGCAACGCCAGGTCAAGCATGGCGGTCACGGCGTATCGGCCTTTGGTAGTCAGTCGCATGGCTATTGGGTACCACGGGAGTTTCGGGATGTGTGCGAGTATGCGATTCCCGAGCATTTAAGTCAACTATTAGACCTAGTGCTTTAGTCGGGTTTGGCATCGGGAGGCGGGCGCGATTGTAGCAGACGAGGGGCGTGAGCACACGCCCCGTATGTCACTATGATTTCAGTGCGGCGCAATCAATGCGACTGAGTGTCGCGCTTGGCCACCAGGGCGGCTTCGGTGAAGTCATCCTCCGGCAAGGCCGGCAGTTCCTTGGCACAGTAGTCACTGCCCATCTTGGTCAGGGCACCGCACATACCCTCCAACCGCTCGTCGACCGCCTGCAGATGGTCGAGCATCTGGCCGATGGCACGCGCCACCGGGTCGGGCATGTCGCCGCTGACACCGTAGGCATCGAAGCCGATCTTCTCGGCCATGGCCTTGCGCTTGGCCTCGACTTCGGTGTCTTCGCTCTTGACGATGATTCGCCCAGGAATACCCACCGCCGTGGCCCCGGCCGGCACCGCCTTGGTCACCACGGCGTTGGAGCCGATCTTGGCCCCGGCACCGACGGTGAACGGCCCCAGCACCTTGGCCCCCGCCCCTACCACCACACCGTTTTCCAGGGTGGGGTGGCGCTTGCCTTTATTCCAGCTGGTACCGCCCAGCGTCACACCCTGGTAAAGGGTGACGTCATCGCCAATTTCGGCGGTTTCGCCAATGACGATACCCATGCCGTGGTCAATGAAAAAGCGCCGACCGATGGTGGCGCCGGGATGGATCTCGATGCCGGTCAGCCAACGGCCAAAGTTCGACACCAGGCGGGCCAGCCATTTGAAATCACGCTTCCACAGGGCGTTGCCCAGCCGGTGCAGCCAGATGGCGTGCATGCCGGGGTAGCAGGTGAGCACCTCGAAGGCATTGCGCGCAGCCGGGTCACGGTGGAATACGCTTTGAATATCTTCACGCAGGCGTTCGAACATCTGTCAGTCCTTCCGTTTATGCGGCTCGCCCCGGACCACTTTCTGGGTCTCGGTCAGGATGCCGCGCAAAATGCTCATTTCCGAACGCTCGACCGCCACCCGCCCATACAGCCGGCGCAGGCGCGGCATCAGGTGCTTGGGCTTTTCAGGGTCGAGGAAGCCGATGCCCACCAGGGTTTTCTCCAGGTGGTCGTAGAACAGCTCCATTTCGTCCATGGTCGCCAGCTCGGTGGCGTCAACCTTCTCGACTTTTTCGGGTGCTTCACCGGCAGCCAGCCAGGCCATGCGCACCTCGTAAGAGAGCACCTGCACAGCAGCGGCCAGGTTCAGCGAACTAAAGTCGGGGTTGGAGGGAATGTGCACGTGGAAGTGACATCGCTGCAGTTCTTCGTTGGTCAGGCCGGCGTGCTCGCGCCCAAACACCAGGGCGATCTCCTCGCCGCCATTGGCATGCTCCACCGCCTTGGCCCCGCACTCGCGCGGGCCGATCAACGGCCAGGGAATGCTGCGCTCGCGGGCGCTGGTGCCCATCACCAGGTTGCAGCCGACCAGTGCCTGCTCGAGGCTGTCGACCACCAGGGCGTTATCCAGCACATCGTCGGCGCCCGATGCACGGGCGCTGGCATCCACGGCGGGGAATTCTTTCGGCTGCACCAGCACCAGACGCGACAAGCCCATGTTTTTCATGGCACGCGCAGCGCCGCCGATGTTGCCGGGGTGGCTGGTATTGACCAGAACAACACGAATATTTTGCAGCAAGGTGTTGTGCTCACAGATGCAGGAATCAGGGCCTTCGATCTTACAGAACCGACAGACGTAACGCCATGAAAGCAAATGTGACACTTCTGCCGCCAAAGTTTTCTGCTAGAATGATCGGCTTTCTTCTTTAACATCTCCAGGTGACCCGCCCATGCAGCCTATGCTGAATATCGCCCTGCGCGCCGCTCGCAGCGCCAGTGAACTGATTTTCCGCTCCATCGAACGCCTGGATAGCATCAAGGTGGACGAGAAAGAGGCTAAGGACTACGTTTCCGAGGTTGATCGTGCCGCCGAGCAGAAAATCGTCGACGCGCTGCGCAAGGCCTACCCGAACCACTCCATCCAGGGTGAAGAGACGGGCATGCACGCGGGCACCGGCGAAGAAGGCAAAGACTACCTGTGGATCATCGACCCACTGGACGGCACCACCAACTTCCTGCGCGGTATCCCCCACTTCGCCGTCAGCATCGCGTGCAAATACCGCGGTCGCCTTGAACACGCCGTGGTACTCGACCCAGTACGCCAGGAAGAATTCACCGCCAGCCGTGGCCGTGGCGCCCAACTCAACGGTCGTCGCCTGCGTGTCAGCTCGCGCACCAGCCTGGAAGGCGCCCTGCTCGGTACCGGTTTCCCGTTCCGTGACGGCCAGATGGCCGACATGGACAACTACCTGGGCATGTTCCGCGCCCTGACTGGCCAGACCGCCGGCATCCGCCGTGCAGGCTCCGCCAGCCTGGACCTGGCCTATGTGGCCGCTGGCCGCTTCGATGCCTTCTGGGAGTCGGGCCTGTCGGAATGGGACATGGCAGCTGGCGTACTGCTGATCCAGGAAGCCGGCGGCCTGGTGAGCGACTTCAATGGTGGCCACGACTTCCTCGACAAGGGCCACATCGTTGCAGGCAACATCAAGTGCTTCAAGGCCGTGCTGACCGCTATCCAGCCGCACCTGCCAGAAAGCATGAAGCGCTAACCGCAGATTGCCGAAACGCAAAAAGCACCCCTCGGGGTGCTTTTTTTGTGCCCGGCGCCCTCTCCCCCGGCCTTGCGCGATACTTGTGGGGGCAAACGGTGTACGGCTTACTGACCCGCTTCGCTCAGGATCAACTTGCCATTCTTGTCCAGCGGAATGGTCGAGCCCGGCTCACGGTCCATCTTCACCTTGCCTACCTGATCACCAATGGAGTAGGTGACGTTGTAGCCCACCACCTTCTCACTGATGTCGTTGACCGTGTTGCAGCGGGTTTGCGTGGTGGTGTAGGTGTCACGCTCCTGCATGCCCTCCTGCACCTTGTTACCGGCATAACCACCACCTACCGCACCAGCCACGGTGGCGATTTTCTTGCCGGTACCGCCACCAATCTGGTTACCCAGCAGGCCGCCGGCAATGGCACCCACCACGGTACCTGCAATCTGGTGCTGGTCCTTGACCGGCGCCTGGCGTGTGACGGCGACGTCCTTGCAGACCTCGCGCGGGGTTTTTACCTGCTGTTTGATCGGCTGCACGTCGGTAACCTGCGCATACTCAGGCCCCTTGTTGACCAAGCTGTAGGTCGCGACAGCACCTCCGGCAGTCACACCGACAGCACCCAGTACCGCACCCACCAGCATTGATTTGTTCACATGAACCTCCTGATCATACTTGCGGGTCCCACCCGCTTCTCCCAGCCTTGGAGCAAAAAAAAAGGCGCGAGTTCAATACTCGCGCCTTTCGGGCCGCCAAACGGCGTGGAACAGAAGCTTATGGACGCTCGTCCACGCCCTCTGCCTTGGTCGGCGGGATGAGGTCTTCGCTGTTCAGGTTCAGCCAGATCAGTACCACGTTGGCGATGTAGATCGACGAGTAGGTACCGGCCATGACGCCGATGAACAAGGCCAGCGAGAAGCCGAACAGGTTGTCACCACCAAAGAACAGCAGCGCGGCAATGGCCAACAAGGTCGAAACCGAGGTAGCGATGGTACGCAGCAGGGTCTGGGTGGTGGAAACGTTGATGTTCTCGATCAGCGAGGCCTTGCGCATGACGCGGAAGTTCTCACGCACACGGTCGAACACGACGATGGTGTCGTTCAACGAGTAGCCGATGATCGCCAGCACCGCTGCCAGCACCGTCAGGTCGAAGGTGATCTGGAAGAACGACAGGATACCCAGGGTCACCACCACGTCATGGATCAGCGAGATGATCGCACCCACGGCGAACTTCCACTGGAAGCGGAAGGCCAGGTAGATAAGGATGCCGCCCAGGGCCAGGAGCATGCCCATGCCACCCTGGTCGCGCAGCTCTTCACCCACCTGCGGGCCGACGAACTCGACACGCTTGAGGGTTGCCGGGTTGTCGCCGCCAGCCTTCTGCAGCGCGGCAGCTACCTTGTTGCCCAGCTGTGGGTCATCGCCCGGCATACGCACCAGCAGGTCGGTGGTAGCGCCAAAGCTCTGCACCACCGCCTCGTGGAAGCCCGAATCGACCAGCTCGGCCCGCACCGCCTTGAGGTCGGCCGGGCGCTCGTAGGTCAGCTCGATCAGCGTACCACCGGTGAAGTCCAGGCCGAAGTTCAGGCCTTTCTGCCACCAGCTGAACAGCGCCAGCACGGTGAGGAGCACGGTAATGGCGAACGCGACATTGCGTACGCCCATGAAATTGATGGTTTTCATCGCAGCTCCCTCAAACCCACAGCTTCTTGATGTCACGCCCGCCGCAGGTCAGGTTGACCATTGCACGGGTCACCATGACGGCGGTGAACATCGAGGTGAAAATCCCGAGAGACATGGTGACCGCAAAGCCCTTGACCGGGCCGGTCCCCATGGCGAACAGGATGCCGCCGACCAGCAGGCTGGTCAGGTTGGCGTCGATGATCGCGGTGTAGGCGCGGTTGAAACCTTCGTGGATGGCGCGCTGCACCGACATGCCGGCTTTGAGCTCTTCGCGAATACGCGAGAAGATCAGCACGTTGGCGTCCACCGCCATACCCATGGTCAACACGATACCGGCGATACCCGGCAGGGTCAGGGTGGCACCCAGCAGCGACATCAGCGCCAGCAGCAGCACCATGTTGCCCGCCAGGGCGATGGTGGCGATCACGCCGAAGCCGCGGTAGATGGCGATGATGAACAGCGAGACGAACAACATGCCCCACAGCGACGCATCGATACCCTTGGTGATGTTGTCAGCACCAAGGCTTGGGCCAATGGTACGTTCTTCAGCGAAGTACATTGGCGCGGCCAGACCACCGGCACGCAGCAGCAGGGCCAGCTCCGACGATTCGCCCTGGCCGTTCAGGCCGGTGATGCGGAACTGGCTGCCCAGCGGCGACTGGATGGTCGCCAGGCTGATGATTTTCTTCTCTTCCACGAAGCTTTGTACGGCAACGTCCTTCTCGACGCCGTCGACGGTCTGCTTCACATAGCGAGTGACCGGCTTCTGCTCGATGAAGATCACCGCCATGCTGCGACCGACGTTGCTGCGGGTAGCGCGGCTCATCAGCTCGCCACCGTGGCCATCCAGGCGGATGTTCACTTGCGGGCGGCCGTGCTCGTCAAAGCTGGCCTGGGCGTCGGTAACCTGGTCACCGGTAATGATCAGGCCGCGCTCGACCGGGGCGGAACGGCCGCCTTCACGGAACTCGAACACTTCGGTAGTGGCCTTGGAAGCGCCCGGCTCGGCACCGAAGCGGAACTCCAGGTTGGCGGTTTTACCGAGGATACGCTTGGCTTCGGCAGTGTCCTGCACGCCTGGCAGCTCGACCACGATGCGGTTGGCGCCCTGGCGCTGTACCAGCGGCTCGGCCACGCCCAGCTCGTTCACGCGGTTGCGCACGGTGGTAAGGTTCTGCTTGATCGAGTATTCGCGGATCTCGGCGACTTTCGCCTGGGTCAGCGCCAGACGCAGCACCGCAAGTTCGTTGCGCTCGGTGGTGGTCAGGTCGAAATCATTGAAATTCTTGCGGATCAGGACACGTGCCTGTTCGCGGGTAGCATCGTCAGCGAAGCCCAGCATGATGCCGCCATCCTGCTGAGGCAGGCTGCGGTAGCGGATGCGCTCTTTGCGCAGCAAGGTCTTGACCTCGCCTTCGTAGACTTTCATGCGGGCAGTCATGGCCTTGTCCATGTCCACTTCCAGCAGGAAGTGCACACCACCGGACAGGTCCAGGCCCAGCTTCATCGGGCTTGCACCCAGGTTGCGCAGCCATTGCGGGGTAGTCTGAGCCAGGTTGAGGGCCACGACGTAATCATCGCCCAGTGCCTTGCGCACGACATCTTTGGCTGGCAGTTGGTCTTCCTGATTGGTCAGGCGGATCAGCCCGCTGCCCTTCTCACCCAGGCTGGCGCCCTTGACGGTGATTTTGGCATCGACCAGCGCCTTGCTGACGCGATCGAGGTCGGCCTGGTTCACCTGCAGCGCCGAGCTGGCACCGCTGATCTGTACTGCCGGGTCATCCGGGTAAAGGTTGGGAGCGGAATAAATGAAACCGACCACCAGTACCAGCACGATCAGTGCATATTTCCACAGAGGGTATTTGTTCAGCATCACGCCGCCCGTTCAAGACGCGGGGCGCGTTGCGCGCCCCGACTGGAAAATAAAACCGGTAACTCAGATAGCCTTGAGCGTACCTTTTGGCAGGGTCGCAGCGATCGCGCCCTTCTGGAACTTCAGCTCGACGGTGTCGGACACTTCCAGTACCACGAAGTCATCGGAAACCTTGACGATCTTGCCGGCGATGCCGCCGTTGGTGACAACTTCGTCACCCTTCTGCAAGTTGCTCAGCAGGTTCTTCTGCTCTTTGGCGCGCTTGGCCTGTGGGCGCCAGATCATCAGGTAGAAGATGACCAGGAAACCGACCAGGAAGATCCACTCGAAGCCGGTACCGGCTGGGCCAGCGGCAGGTGCTGCAGCGTCCGCGTATGCGGCGGGGATGAAGAAGCTCATTGGGCACTCCTAATGTAATTTTCTAATAATGGATGCGGACAGTCAGTCCAAGGGCGGAACAGGAAGCCCGCGCTTGGCGTAGAAGGCGTCGACAAAGGCGGCCAATTTACCCTGTTGAATAGCCTCGCGTAAACCGGCCATCAAGCGCTGGTAATGGCGCAAGTTGTGGATGGTATTCAGCATGCTGCTCAGCATTTCGCCGCACTTGTCCAGGTGATGCAGATAGGCGCGCGAGAAGTTGGTGCAGGTGTAGCAGTCACAGGTCGGATCCAGCGGCGATTCATCATGGCGATGGAACGCATTGCGGATCTTGATCACCCCTGTATCGACGAACAGATGACCGTTGCGCGCGTTACGCGTCGGCATCACGCAGTCGAACATGTCGACGCCGCGGCGCACACCCTCAACGAGATCTTCCGGTTTGCCTACCCCCATAAGGTAACGAGGTTTGTCAGCAGGCATCTGGCCCGGCAGGTAGTCCAGCACCTTGATCATTTCGTGCTTGGGCTCGCCCACCGACAGGCCACCAATGGCCAGGCCATCGAAACCGATGTTTTCCAGGCCTTCGAGCGAGCGCATGCGCAGGTCCTGGTACATGCCGCCCTGAACGATGCCGAACAACGCCGCGGTGTTGTCGGCGTGAGCGTTCTTCGAACGCTGAGCCCAGCGCAGCGACAGCTCCATGGAGGTGCGCGCCACATCGTGCTCGGCCGGGTACGGGGTGCACTCGTCGAAGATCATCACCACGTCCGAGCCCAGGTCACGTTGCACCTGCATCGACTCTTCAGGGCCCATGAACACCTTCGAGCCATCGACCGGCGAGGCGAAGGTCACGCCCTCTTCCTTGATCTTGCGCATGGCACCCAGGCTGAACACCTGGAAGCCACCGGAATCGGTGAGGATCGGGCCTTTCCACTGCATGAAATCGTGCAGGCCGTTGTGCTTCTTGATCACCTCGGTACCTGGGCGCAGCCACAGGTGGAAGGTGTTGCCGAGGATCATCTCGGCACCAATGGCCTCGATATCGCGTGGCAGCATGCCCTTGACCGTGCCATAGGTGCCCACCGGCATGAACGCCGGGGTTTCCACGGTACCGCGTGGGAAGGTGATGCGACCACGACGGGCCTTGCCGTCGGTGGCCAGCAGTTCGAAGGACATTCGACAGGTGCGACTCATGCTTGATCCTCGGGGCCGCGTGGCGCCGGATTGCGGGTGATGAACATGGCATCACCGTAACTGAAGAAGCGGTACCCGTGCTCGACCGCCGCCGCGTAGGCGGCCATGGTCTCGGGGTAGCCGGCGAAGGCCGAGACCAGCATCAGCAGCGTGGACTCCGGCAGGTGGAAGTTGGTGACCAGGGCATCGACCACATGGAACGGCCGGCCCGGGTAGATGAAGATGTCGGTATCGCCACTGAAGGCCTTGAGCACGCCATCGCGCGCGGCGCTCTCCAGCGAGCGCACGCTGGTGGTGCCGACCGCAACCACTCGACCACCACGGGCCCGACAGGCCTCGATGGCATCGACCACATCCTGGCCCACTTCGAGCCACTCTTTATGCATGTGGTGGTCTTCGATCTTGTCGACCCGCACCGGCTGGAAGGTGCCGGCGCCCACGTGCAAGGTGACGAAGGCTCGCTCGACGCCCTTGGCGGCGATCTTTTCAAGCAGCGCCTCGTCGAAGTGCAGGCCTGCGGTAGGCGCGGCGACCGCACCGGCGCGCTGGGCGTACACGGTCTGGTAGCGTTCACGGTCGGCGCCCTCGTCGGGCCGGTCGATGTACGGCGGTAGCGGCATGTGGCCGACACGGTCGAGCAGCGGCAGCACTTCTTCGGTGAAGCGCAGTTCGAACAGCGTATCGTGGCGCGCGACCATCTCGGCCTCGCCACCGCCATCGATGAGGATGACCGCGCCCACTTTCGGCGCCTTGCTGGCACGCACATGGGCCAGCACCCGGTGGCTGTCGAGCACGCGCTCGACCAGCACTTCCAGCTTGCCGCCGGAGGCTTTCTGGCCAAACAACCGCGCTGGGATCACCCGGGTATTGTTGAACACCATCAGGTCGCCGGGGCGCAGGTAGTCGAGCAGGTCGGGGAATTGCCGGTGCGAAAGCGCGCCGGTCGGCCCATCGAGCACCAGCAGACGGCTGCCATGGCGCTCGGCCAACGGGTGGCGGGCGATCAGGGAATCAGGGAGTTCGAAGGAGAAATCGGCGACGCGCATGATGATGTTCGGTTCGGCAGGGCCGGGAAGTTTAGCCCAATGTGTGAAAATTGACCATGAAAGCCGATTGACCGACCAGCGGCAGCTCTCTATACTGCGCGCCACTGCCCTGATGGCGGAATTGGTAGACGCGGCGGATTCAAAATCCGTTTTCGAAAGGAGTGGGAGTTCGAGTCTCCCTCGGGGCACCAAAATCCGGAAAAAACCGACCTTATGGTCGGTTTTTTTTCGCCTGCACTTTGTTGAACTGCTGCCTCACCAAATCCCTGTAGGAGCGGGCACGCCCACTCCCACAGCTCAATCGTGGCTGGCTTTAGAAATCCGCTCGCAGGGTCAAGGTGTAATTACGCGGATCTCCGTAGTAGTTGGCCGCATACAGCCAACCGACGCTGGAGAAGTACTTCTTGTCGAACAGGTTGTTGCCGTTCAACGAAACGCTGAAGTTCTTGTTGATCTGGTAGGCCACCCGAGCGTTCCAGATGGCGTACCCCGCCTGCTCGATCTTCCCTACCCCGTCCGTACCACCAAAGTTGCCGTGGTAGTTGCGGCTCTGGATGTTGGCGCCAGCACCCACGGTCCACGGGTCCAGTTCGCCAGGCAAGTTGTAATCCGCCCAAAACCGGAACAGGTGCTTGGGCGTATAGGTGTTGAAGGTGCCGCCGGCCTCCGACTCGCCATCGGCTGGGTCGTTGCGGTACTCGGTATGGGTGTAGGTGTAGCCAGCGAACAATTGCATGCGGTCCAGCACTTCACCGCTGATTTCGGCATCGAAACCTTGGGTGCGCACCTTGCCACCCGCTACGTAGCAATTCTCGCCGCCATTATCGCCGCACAGAGTGGCCTGGGCGCGATTTTCCTGGTCGACCTGGAACAACGCGAAGCTGGTATTGACGCGGCCGTCGAACAGTTCGCCCTTCAGCCCCATCTCATAATTGGAGCCCACGATAGGTTTCAGCGGCGCGTTGTCCACGCTCAGCTCGGTCTGCGGCTTGAAGATATCGGCGTAGCTCAGATAAGCCGACCATTGCTCGTTCAGCGCATAGATCAGGCCACCATAGGGGGTGAACTCGCCGCTTTCCCGCGAATGAGCCGGGGTTGGCGACACACCGTTGAACCGGTTTAGCTCATAGTCGTAGCTGTAGTTGCTGCTACGCCCACCGAGCACCAACGTCAGCGGGTCGCTGAGTTTGTAGCGAGTCACCGCATAAATGCCGCTCTGGCGGATCTTGGCCTTGGAAGTACCGGGGTAGGTGTTGGTCCCTTCGGCACCCAATAGCTGATCCATGGTCGGGCGCTGTGGCGAAACCGGGTCGTAGATGTTCATCGGGCCCAGGTTGATGAAGCCGCCTTGCAGGTCGTCAGTCTGCAGATCGCTGGCATTGGCCCCCACCACCACTTCGTGCTCGCGGCCAAATGCACGCCACTTGCCGGTCAGGTTGATGTCGCCGCCCTTGTTGATGTTTTCGAAGTCGTACAGGTAGGCACGCGAACGCATGCCGTTACCGGTAGCCGGGTCTACAGCGCCGCGGCCAAAGCTGTAGAGGATGTAGTTGGTTTCGCGCATGTAGCTGCCAGAAGCTTTCAGGCGCCAGTCTTCGTTGAAATCGTGGGTAACATCGGCGAAGTAGGTGGTCTGTTTGTTATCCCACTTGTTCCAGTCGGCACCGGTGTAGGTGGACCGGCTGACGTTGACCGCACTGCCATCCTTGTTGCGCGGCAGGCCGCTGAAGAACGGCGTTGAGTGCAGGTCTTCCACGCTGGCGCCCGCCGCTACCGTGGTGCGGTCGCTGAGGTCGTATTCAAGGATGCCGTAGAGTACGTTCTTGCGGCTCTCGGCAGTGTCGTAGAAGTAGTTCTGGTCTTCATGGCCTGCCACCAGGCGGCCGCGTAGCGAGCCGTCGGCGTTGAGCGGGGCACTGCCGTCGATGGTCTGCCGGTAGGTGTCCCACGAACCGGCGCTGGCGGTTACTGACAACGAAGGCTCGGCTTTCGGCCGCTTGCGCACCAGGTTGATGGCCGCACCAGGGTTGCCGCTGCCCTGCAGCAGCCCATTGGCGCCGCGCAAGATTTCCACACGGTCGTACAGCAAGGTGTCGGAGGTGAAGCTGCTGCCGATTGCATAGTAGCGGCGATCGAGCGGCACGCCGTCGTACTGAATGGTTTCCACCTCGAAACCACGGGAGTAGATGTACTTGCCGCCCGACGGGCTCTGCAGGGTGGTGATGCCAGTGGTCTTTTCCAGCACTTCATCCAGCGTGTCCAGGCGCTGGTCGTCCATGGCCTTGCGCGTGACCACGCTGACCGACTGCGGAATATCCTTGAGGCGGTGGGTGCCTTTGCCGATGGTGACGGCGTTGGCGGTATAGCTGCCCGAGCCCTCGGTGGTTGCATTGTCCTGGATACCGTTGATATTCAGCGGCTCCAGGTTAAGCGCCTCGCCACCAGAAGCCGCGCTCAGCGGCAAGGGCTGCAGGCCATAGACGTTATTGCCGCGACGCACGGCTTGCAGGCCGGTGCCCGCCAACAAATGCTGGAAACCTTCCTCGATACCGTATTGCCCCTGCAACCCAGGGCTAGAAAGGCCACGGGTCAGCTCCGAGGTATATTGCAGGGTAAACCCTCCCTCACTGGCGAAGCGGGCAAGCACCTGGGCCAGGCTGCCAGAAGCGATGCTATAGGCTTGTGGCGCCTGGACGGATGCGGCCTGGGCGTGCACGCCAGCACCCAGCAAGGCGATGGCCAGCGCACTCAGGGCGAGCGCACGTCGATAACCAGGCACGCGAGCGTTGCCCATGCTGCGATCGGTCATGACGACCGCTGAAGAAGAGCGAATCATTGAGAAATTGTCCCTTTATGTGTGGCAGTTCCACAGGTAAGGACTGATGAGTTTCAAGATCGGGCCAATTCTCATTAACGTTTGTTCACGGTAACCCAGTAGCGGGTGCGGTAATCCACCTGAACCGGCAACGTGGCGGGCAGCGCAGCCAGGATGGCGTCGGTGTTTTCCAGCTGGAAAGCGCCGCTGATCAGTAGTTGCGCCACATCGGATTGGCAGCGCAGCCAACCTGGCCGATAACGCCCCAGCTCACCGAGGAACTCGCGCAGCGGCATCTCGTCGACCAGCAGTTGCCCACGAATCCATTGGCTGTCTTGTTCCCGCGCAGGGGTCACGGCACCCTGCCCTGCTGCATCGAAAGTGACTTGCTGGCCGGCGTCGAGGGTTTGCCGTGGGCCATGGCTGGGCGTGACCAGCACCGCCCCTTGAAATACGGTCAGTTGGGTCGCCCCCTCGCGCTGGCGGACCAGGAAGCGCGTACCCAAGGCCTCCAGCAACCCCTGCTCGCTGGCAACCCTAAGTGGCCGATGCTGAGGGCTGCTGCTGTCGCGCCCGCTGTCTATCAGGATCTCACCACGGCGCAGACTGATCAGGCGCTGATGCGCATCGAAATTCACATCCACCGCAGTATCGGTATTGAGGTCGAGCAATGTGCCGTCGGCCAGCGTCAGCTGTTTGTGCTGGCCCACGTCGGTTGCATAAGCGTTCTGCGGTGCAAGCTGGCGATAACCCACATAGCCAAGTGGCGCGACGATGGCCAACGCCAACAACTGTTTCATCACCTGGCGGCGCTCGCGGTTCAAAGTGCCCATGGCCAGTTGTGGCGGCAGCAGGCCCAGCTGCGCTTGCACCCGCAACGCTTTCTGCCAGGCCCGCTCATGCTCGGGCGCAGCCGAACGCCAGCGGTTGCAGGCAGCACGCTGGGCCGGGCTGACGGCGTCTTCGAGCATCAGCATGTGCCAATTGGCTGCTTGCCGAGCCACTTGCGCAGTGATTCGAGGCTGTTGGTTGGGCATCAGAAGTCTTCTTCGAACAGGATGCAGGCTTGCAGGGCGTTGGCCATGTGCCGCTTGACCGTGCGCTCGCCAATGCCCAGGCGGCGTGCCACCTCGATGTAGGTCAAGCCCTCCAACTGCACCAGCAGGAACACCGAGCGCACCACCGGTTTGAAGGTGTCGAGCAGTGCGTCCAGTTGCTGCAGGGTTTCGCGCATGGACCACTGCTCTTCGGCGGACAGCGCGAACAGCTCGGGAAGTTGCTCGAGCATTTCCAGGTAGGCGCGTTCCAGTGACTGACGGCGGAAATGGTCGTAGACCAACCGCCGGCTCACCGTTGCCAGGTAGGCGCGGGGGCGCTGCAGGCTCAGCTTGGCGCCGGCCTTCTGCTGGGCCTGAAGAATACGCAGGAAGGTATCTTGGGCCAGGTCGGCAGCTTGCGCCGAGCAGCCCAACCGGCGGTAGAGCCATTGCTTGAGCCATCCATTGTGCTCGACATAGACCTGACTCAGATCGTCGTTCATCACGGGTATCCCTCCGGGCGAGGACAGCACCTTAGATGATAACGATTATCAGATCAATTATTCATTGAATGCGCCTTCACAGCGGCCGCAGCGCCATCAGGATTTGACGCCGCACCAATGACTTCAGGGCTTGCAGCCATACCTGCAATCTATTGGTCGCACACAGGATTAGCTCTTAAGCTGTCATTCATCGGATATATGCCGAAAGTATTGTTAGCGTAATAGCACTTAGCCATAGTTGCGCTCCCATTTCTCCACCCCCGTGTGTCTCATGAAAACAATCGCGCCCTGCATGGCGGCAATGATGCTGCTCAGTGGGTGCAATGGAGTGCCAACGTCGTACGTTTCAGATCCTGTCTACAACCAGGCTTTCGTGGTCACCTCCGGTGCCCCACTGCCGATGTTGCTGATGGCCAGCGCCATCCAGTGGAACGAGGATTACGCAGTAACCGCCAAACACACCCCCTTCCTGCGCAACGTGGTCCACGAGGGCCTCGGCGATGTGGTGTTCTTCAAGCACAAGGCCAGCAGCGTGCCGCTGTGGCGGCAGTACGTGCCGGGGGAAGCGGTGACGGCGGTAGGTTTCAACAGTTTGATGATGCCGATGCAGGGCAAGGGCCATGCCCTGCCGTCGTTGGTTCGGCTGGAAGGTACACCGGGCAGCGTCTTCTACTCGGTGCATGACGGCCCGATCACCAAGGGCATGTCGGGCGGGCCGGTGTTCGCCGATGATGGCAAGGTGGTGGGCATCAACGTCGCCATCATTCCCACCCGCGAGATCGACGCCGGCAAGCGCCCGGACCTGGCCGGCAAGGCGCGCATCAGCGTATTCATGTCGTTCAACGAAATCGACAAGGAATGGCGGCGCTATCAGTACCTGCTGGCGCACAAGGCCAAGCCTCAGGCACCGGCTTCGGTCAAAGGCTACGTGGCGGTGGCGGCCAAACCTTGAGTTGAATATGCCGATGCAAAGCGGCTTATGATGCAAGGCTGATGACCTGTTCGTGGGCTTGCCCGCCAATAGGGCCTACCCGCCAGCGCACGAAGGACCTGCCATGCATCTGACCCACCGCCCTGTCCGGCCTGAGGACATCCCTGTCATCTGCGGCTTCCCGCAGAGCCCGGACGAACTGTTCTACATGTTCCCCAAAGCCACCTACCCACTCACTCCCGCACAGTTGAGCGACGCCGTCGCCCAACGCAGCGGCTCCACAGTGGTGGAAGGCAACGGCGCAATTCTGGCCTTTGCCAACTTCTACAAAGCCGAACATGGCGGCGTATGTGCATTGGGCAACGTGGTAGTGGCACCTGGCGCCCGTGGCCACGGTGTAGCACGCTACTTGGTGACCGCCATGGTCGATCTGGCTCGGGAGCAATTCGCAGCCCAAGAACTGTGGGTGTCCTGCTTCAACCACAACACAGCGGGCTTGCTGCTTTATCCACAACTGGGCTTTGTGCCGTGCGGCATCGAGCAGCGGCAAGCGTGGGACGGCACACGGGTGGCATTGGTGCAGATGAAACAAATATTCAGCTAGAAGATACGTTTGCTCACACACCTCGACGAACAGCACCGAACCATGCCCCCGCCTCGACGTCCGATCCTGCATCCCCCGCGTTTCGAGGCCCTCCGCGTGAAAGACATCATCACTCGCAAGTACCGCCTGGTCGTGAAGACCATCGGCTACATCGGCTGGTCGCTGTTCTGGCTGTTGATCTGGGATGTGCTGGTCACCATCGATTTCATGCTGTTCTTCAACAGCAAGTTCACCCTGCCGCTGATCCCGTTGACCTTGCTGGGTTCAGCGCTGGTGGTACTGGTGAGCTTTCGCAACAGCAGCGCCTACAACCGCTGGTGGGAAGCCCGCACGCTGTGGGGGGCGTTGGTGAACGGTTCGCGCAGCTTCGCCCGGCAGACATTGACCCTGATCGATGACCCGGATGAAGGCCCGAACCCGGTCAAAGCTACCCTGCTGCGCCGGCATATCGCTTATGTGAACTGCCTGGCGGCGCACTTGAAGGGCGAAAAATGCCCGGACGAACTGATGGCCTTCATACCGCCAGGGGAGTTCGAACGGCGCAACCGCTCGAACAACTTCGCCAACGACATCCTCGGCGGCTCGGCGGCCTTGCTGGCGCGGGAATACCAGGCCGGGCGGCTGGACAGCATCCGCCTGGCCCGGCTGGAATCGACCCTGGTGGACCTGTCCAATGCCCAGGGTGGCATGGAGCGGATTGCCAACACACCGCTGCCCTACCCCTATGTGTATTTCCCACGGCTTTTCATCACCCTGTTCTGCTTGATCGTGCCGGTGGGGCTCGTGGAGTCGCTGGGCTGGTTCACCCCCCTGGCGTCGACGGTAGTTGGCTTCATGCTGCTGGCTATCGAGCGGATCGGGACTGATTTGCAGAGCCCGTTCAGGTTCAGTGAGCACCAGATTCAGATGGACACCATTTGCGAAACGATCGAGCGCAACCTGGAGTCGATGCAGCGGGAGGCGCAGCATGGGGAGCTGGCTTAGGGCCCGGTTATTGGTCAGGCCCGCACGTAACGCTGGCGCAGCACATCGCTCAACGCGTCCACCAGCAACACCAGCACCAGCATCCCGATAATCACCGTGCTGGCCTGGGCCTCCTGGAAAAGGCTCAAGGTGGTGTACAACATCTGCCCCAACCCACCGGCACCGACAAACCCCAGCACGCTGGCCATGCGGATGTTGTTTTCCCAGCGGTACAAGCTGTAGGCCAGCAATTGCGGCCACAGGTTGGGCAAGGTACCAAAGCAGAACGCCGCCACCTGGCTACCGCCCTGCAGGCGGATCGCCGCCGCAGGCTCCGGCGGCGCATTTTCCAAGGCCTCGGCAAACAAGCGCCCCAGCACACCAGCGGTGTGCAGCGCCAAAGCCAGGGTACCGGCATTGGGCCCAAGGCCGGCCGCCAATACCGTCAGCGCGGCCCACACCAGCTCTGGAATGGCGCGCAGAGCATTCAGCAGCAACCGCGCGGCGCCCTGCAACGGCCAACCGAAGCGGCCAGCCGCCGGCAGCGCCAGCAACATCCCCAATACCATCGCCAACAAGGTGCCCAGGCCAGACATGGCCAGTGTCTCCAGCGCCCCACGCCATACTGCCTTCAGGTGCCCGGCAGACAGGTCCGGGTGCAGAAAACGCCCGGCGTATTCGCCCATCTGCCCCAGCCCGCCGTTGCCGACCAGGGCTTGCAGGTCCAGCTCCAGGTAAGTGAACGAAGCCACCACCGACGCCACGATTGCAGCCAGCAGCAACAGGTTGATCACCCGGTTCATGCCAGCCTCCAGCGCAACAGGCGGCTCAGCAGGTCGGCCAGAATAACCAACAGCAGGAACGTCAGCAGCATGCTGGCTACCTCCGCACCCGCGAACATGCGCATCGACAGGTCGATCTGCTGCCCCAGGCCGCCAGCGCCGACAAAGCCCATCACCACCGAAGCCCGCACCGCGCATTCCCAGCGATACACGGTGTACGACACAACTTCGGAAGCGGCATTGGGCAGGATGCCGTATAGAAACGCCGCCAGCCGGCCACTGCCCGCCTGCAACAACGCGTGGGCCGGACGCTGGTCCACCGATTCGAAAATCTCGGCGTAAACCTTGCCGAGCATGCCGCTATAGGTGATGGCGATCGCCAGAACACCCGCCGTCGGCCCCAGCCCCACGGCCCGTACGAACAACAGCGCCCAGACAATTTCCGGCACGCTACGCAGGAAAATCAACAACCCGCGCACCGGCAGGCGCAGCAGCCGCGACCACAACCCAGCGCGACCTCCACGAGAGGCGGCGCGCAACGACAAGGCGCGGCTGGCCAGCAGCCCTGTCGGGACTGCAAGCAGCAACGCCAACGCCATGCCCGCGGTGGCCACGGCCAGGGTCTGCAGCGTGGCTTCATACAACAGCGCGATAAAATCAGCATCATGTGCCGGCGGCCAGAAGGCGCTAGTGAAACTGGCGATCTGCTGACGGTTGTCCGCCTGCAACAGCACCCAAGGGTTCAGTTCGCTCAACTGGATACCCGGCCATAGCACCGCCACGGCCAGCAAGGCCAGCAGCAACCGTGGCAACGATGCCGGGTCGCGGGCGTCGGCCCTCAACATCTCGGGATCTGCACGGTCAGGGTAGGCCCCTGGGTTGGTGGCGAAGCCAGTTGTTCGTTGGCGTACAGTGCATCGAGCATGTGCTCGGTAACCGCTTGGGCCGGGCAGTCGAATACCACCTGACCTTCACGAATACCGATCACCCGCGGGAAATGCGCCAGCGCCAACTCGACGGCATGCAGGCTTGCCACCAGGGTCACGCCGTTAGCCTGGGCATGGCGATTGAGCAAGGCCAGGCTGTGATCGGCCAGCACCGGGTCCATGGCCGACACCGGCTCGTCGGTCAACAACACCTGCGGCCGCTGATACAACGCGCGGGCAATGCCCACCCGTTGCAACTGGCCACCCGACAATTGCCCACACTGCACGAACAGCTTGTCGGCCAGGCCCAGCTCGGCCAACACCTGGCGCGCACCCGGCACATCGCTGGGGTATAGCAGGTTAAGCAAACCGCGCAGCACACCCCACTGCCCCAGGCGGCCAGCCAACACCGCTGTCACCACCCGCTGACGCGGCGGCAAAGGCGGCGCCTGATGCACCAGGCCAACCCGCGCGCGCAGGCGCTGACGAGCCCTTGCCGACAACGCCCAAGGCTGCTCACCGAGCAGTTCCAGGCGCCCGCCGCTGGGCTGGATGGCCGTGGCCATCACATGCAGCAAGCTGGACTTGCCCGCCCCCGACGGCCCGATGATGGCGATGCGTTCACCCTGCCCGATGCGCAGGCTGATCGTTTCAAGCGCACGTACCTGGCCATGGCGCAGGCTGGCAGCGTGCAGATGGATTGCCACGTTCGAAGCGGTCACTTGAGCAGGCCGGCCTCGCGTGCGGCTTGTTCGGTGCCCACGTAGTTCTCAGGCTTGGTTTCGATGAAGCGGCTGGCGGCCTGCAGGTCGAGGATCGCCTTGTGCTCCGGGTTGGCCGGGTCAAGGCCAAGGAAGGCTTGCTTGATCTTCTCTTTCAACGCCGGGTCCATGTTGCCGCGCACGGTCCAGTTGTAGTCGAAGTAGGTCGGGGTGGTGGCGAACACTTTCACCTTGCTGGTATCGACCTTGCCTGCATCCACCAGCTTCTGCCACACACTGGCGTTGAGCACGCCACCATCGACCTTGCCAGCCTGTACCCAGGCCACGGTGGCGTCATGGGCGCCGGAATAGGCAACGCGGCTGAAGTACTCTTCAGGCTTGATGTTGTCTTGCTTGAGCATGAAGTAACGCGGCATCAGGCTGCCCGACGTGGACGAAATGGAACCAAAAGCAAACGACTTGCCCTTAAGGTCCGCCAGGCTTTTCACGTCGGGGTTGGCAGTGATGAACTTGGAGGTGAACTGCGCGTCCTGTTCACGCTGCACCAGCGGTGTGGCGGTTGGGTCCTTCAAGTGCACCTGGACGAACGTGAAGCCGCCCAGCCAGGCCAGGTCGAGGCGGTCCGCGGCCAGCGACTCGACCACCGCCGGGTAATCGGCCACCGGTACGAACTTCACGTCCATGCCCAACTGCTTGGCCAGGTATTCGCCCAAGGGCTTGAACTTGCGCTGCAGTTCGGTCGGTGCTTCGTCGGGTATGGCGCTGACCCGCAAGGTTTCAGCGGCCTGAACGACAACGGCGCAGCAAGACAACACAAGGCCGGCGGCGAGCGCCAGGGGGCGTTTGAGCATGGGTGTTCTCCGGTTCAATAACGGGACGATGCCAACAAATCCGCCGACAAGTCCGCCGACAGTGGGAATTATAAGAGGCAAAGGCCCAAAGGCCAGCTTTGCTACAATCGCGCAACAATTTGACCTGCTGAGGTACGTATGAGCGAGCCGATTCGCCTGACCCAGTACAGCCACGGTGCCGGCTGTGGCTGCAAGATCTCCCCCAAGGTGCTGGACGTGATCCTCGCCGAAAGCGGTGCCCAGGCCCTGGACCCGAACCTGTGGGTTGGCAACGCCTCGCGCGACGACGCGGCCGTGTACGCGCTGGACGACGAGCGCGGCGTGGTCTCGACCACCGACTTCTTCATGCCGATCGTCGATGACCCGTACGACTTCGGCCGCATCGCCGCCACCAACGCCATCAGCGACATCTACGCCATGGGCGGCGACCCGTTGATGGCCATCGCCATCCTTGGCTGGCCGGTCAACGTGCTGCCACCGGAAGTGGCGCGCGAAGTGATCCGCGGCGGCCGAGCGGTATGTGCCGAAGCCGGTATCCCGCTGGCCGGCGGCCACTCCATCGACGCCCCTGAGCCCATCTTCGGCCTGGCCGTCACCGGTGTGGTCAGCAAGCGCCATCTCAAGCGCAACGACACCGCCAGCGCCGGCTGCCAGCTGTACCTGACCAAACCGCTGGGCATCGGCATCCTCACCACCGCCGAGAAAAAGGCCAAGCTGCGCGCGCAGGACCAGGGCCTGGCCCGCGACTGGATGTGCACCCTCAACACCCCCGGCAGCCGCTTCGGCAAGCTCGACGGGGTCAAGGCCATGACCGACGTCACCGGTTTCGGCCTGCTCGGCCACCTGGTGGAACTGGCCGAAGGCAGTGGCCTCACCGCACACCTGGACTACACCGCCGTGCCGCGTCTACCCAGCGTCGAGCACTACTTGGCCGAAGGCTGCATCCCCGGCGGAACCCTGCGCAATTACGACAGTTACGGGCACAAGATCGGCGCCCTCAGCGACGAGCAGAAGCACCTGCTGTGCGACCCGCAAACCAGCGGTGGCCTGTTGGTGGCCGTTACCCCGGAGGGCGAAGCCGAGTTCCTTGCCGTGGCCGCCGAACTGGGCCTGCAGTTGTCGCCGATCGGCAAGCTGGTCGAACGACAGAGCCACGCGGTCGAGGTGATCTGATGCGCCCCGACTGCACCGACTTCCGTCAGCTATTCCTCGACGACGTGCCGATGATGGACATGCGTGCCCCCGTCGAATTCGCCAAGGGCGCCTTCCCCGGTGTCGTCAACCTGCCGCTGATGAACGACCAGGAGCGGCAAAAGGTCGGCACCTGCTACAAACAGCAGGGCCAGGCCGCCGCCATCGCCCTTGGCCACCAGTTGGTCAGCGGCACCACCAAACAGGCACGCATGGACGCCTGGGTGGCGTTCACCCAGGCCAACCCGCAAGGTTACCTGTACTGTTTCCGTGGTGGCCTGCGATCGCAGATCGTGCAAGGTTGGCTACGCGATGAGGCGGGCATTCAGTACCCCCGTGTCAAAGGTGGCTACAAGGCCATGCGCACCTTCTTGCTGGAGACCACCCAACAGGCAGTGGCGCAATGCGATTTCGTATTGCTGGGCGGCCTGACGGGTACCGGCAAGACCGATGTATTGCACCAGTTGGACAACGTGCTCGACTTGGAAGGCCACGCCAACCATCGCGGTTCCAGCTTCGGCAAGCGCGCCACTGCGCAGCCGGCGCAGATCGATTTCGAAAACCAGCTGGCCATCGATGTACTGAAAAAACGCGCCCGCGGCTGCGAGCAGTTCGTGCTGGAAGATGAAGGCCGCATCGTCGGCAGTTGCACTGTGCCGCTGGAGTTGTACCAAGGCATGCAGCAATACCCGCTGGTGTGGCTTGAGGACAGCTTTGCCAACCGCGTTGAGCGCATCTTGCGCGACTACGTGGTCAACCTGAGTGCCGAGTTTATCGCCGTGCATGGCGAGGAAGATGGCCGCCGCTTGTTCGCCGAGCGCATGCTGCAAAGCATGGCCAACATCTACAAGCGCTTGGGTGGCGAACGTTATCAGCGGCTGTCGGAGATCCTGCGCCTGGCCTTGGAAGAACAGCAGCGCAGCGGTGCTGTGGACCTGCACCGGGGCTGGATCGAAGGTTTGCTGAACGAGTACTACGACCCGATGTATGCCTACCAGCGTGCGGCGAAGGCCGAGCGCATCGAGTTTGCCGGGGATGCAGTGGAAGTGCGCGAGTACCTGAAGGCACGGGCGCGGCGACAACCTCACCATTAACACCGGTAGAGCCGAACTCATCAACCGCGTCGCCTGCTTCGCGGGTAAACCCGCTCCCACAGGGACCGCGCTGCACTTGAGAACTGCACCCTACCTGTGGGAGCGGGTTTACCCGCGAAGAGGCCGGTGCAGGCCACCTCATTGCCCCGGGCTGAGCACCCGTTCCAGCTCCGCAGCCCGGTCGCGGGTCATGCTCATCACGCAGGTACCGCCTTCGAGCTGCGCCAGGGTCCCGCCACTGGCCTGCACATGGAACTGGCAATTGCCATCGCGGTAGGCCATCCACTTGCGTTGTACCTCCCGCAGGTTCTTCTGCTGCCCGGCCTCCAGCTTGCCCATCAATTGCTTGTACACCCGGTTCAGGCGCTGGTCCTGTACTTGCGTTTCAGCGTTGATGCACGCGCTCATGGCCACCGTGCTGGAAGCCTTGTCCATGCATTGCCCGTAGGCCGCCGTATAATCTTCTGCCACGGCCAGCGGCAGCACGCAGGCCAGTGCCAGGCCTGCCAGGTAATGCTTGATCATGCTAACCCTCCTTGTGGGAATCAAAGTGACTGCGGCTGTTCTGGCGGCATCAACACCTTGCCCGGCTCGAAGCGCAGCGACGGTATCTGCGTTGCCCAGTAGAGCGCAACGGCCAGCGCCGCAATCAACGCCACATCGAGCCAGTTCCAGCCCGGCATGTCGTCGGCGCTGCGCGCCTTCCAGCAATGCCAGGCCTGGCCCAGGCAGAACACCCCCATTGCCGCCAGCCACAGGTAGAAACCGGCGCCAAAGCCGACCCGCTCATGAAACGCGTAGCTCTGGTTGTCCGGCAAGCGGTCAATTCCGAAACTACTGGCGGCCAGGTAGACAGCAGCCAGCCCTGCCAGCAAGGCCAGCCTGCGGAACCGTCGGTGGGCAAGAACCGCCAGAGCCAGCAGCGGGTTGGCGAACCATTGGTACAAACCGAAGGGCATGCCCCATGGCCCGTACAGCAGCATCTGCAAGGCCGGCATGTGGCGCTCGCCGCTCAGCAGCGCGCCATCGAAAAACAGGGCGAGCAGATACAGAAGCAGGCTGATGCTCAAGTAGAAAACGGGCAAGGGACATACCTGGGGAAGCGGGACAGGCTACGACCTTAACTCAGGCCCTGCCCCGCTTCCAAACCTTCAATAAGTGCCGCGCAGGGTCACCATGAAGTTGCGTGGCTCGCCATAGTAGTTGCCGTAGGTCGAGGTACCCACGGTTTCGTAGTACTTCTTGTCGAACAGGTTGTTGCCGTTGAGCGTGACGTTCCAATGGTCGTCGACACGGTATTCGACCAGGGCGTTCCAGATGGCGTAGCCGCTCTGGTCGAAATCGAAGGGCACATTCTGTTGCACCAGCTTGCCGCTGCTGTCGTAGCGGTTGACTTCACCAGTGGCGTAGGTAGCGCTTTGCACCTGCACACCTCCACCCACTTTGAAGTCGCTGAAGATGCCCGGTAGGCGGTAAGTGGTGTACAGCTTGAACAGGTGCTTGGGCATTACCGTGCTCAGCGGGGCGTCGGAGCTGCGGTTACGGTTGAGGTTGAAGGTGTAGCCACCCACCAGCATCCAGTCAGGCAACAGCTCGCCGGACAGCTCCATGTCGATGCCCTTGCTCACGACCTTGCCGTTGGGCACATAGCAGCAGCTACCGGAGAAGCCGGCGAAACTCGCCGGGAAGTTCGGGTCCTGGACCGCTTCGTTTTCGCGGGTGGTGTAGTACAGCGCCACGCTGGCATTGAGCGCACCATTGAACAACTCGCCCTTTAGGCCGGTCTCGTAGGTTTTTCCGGTCATAGGCTCAAGCGCCGTACCGGTTTCGGCGGGGCCGCTGATCTTGCTGGACTGCGGCCGGTAGATCTCCGAATAGCTGGCATAGGCCGACCATTGATCGTCCAGGTCGTACACCAGGCCACCGAACGGCGTGACCTTGGTGCCAATGCGCTGCTCGGGGCTGGTCCTGGACACATTAGTGGTCAAGGCATTGGTGTAGGTCTGCCAGAAGTGGAAGCGCTGGGCACGCGCCCCGACGATCAGGTGCAGCGGCTCGGCCAGCTGCAGGCGCAGGCTGCCATACAAACCATACTGGCGTTGCGAATTGGGGCTGTAGTCACGCTTGTAGTCACGCCCGTTGCCAGGGTCGTCGAACGCCGAGCTGTCGGGGTCGAACACGTTGGCCGGCGAGCCCGATGCAGCGTAGGGGGCGGTGCCCAGCCAACGGCTGTCGATCTTCTGGTAGTCGGCCCCGAAAACCACTTCGTGGTCCAGGCCAAAGGCCTGGAAGTGCCCGGACACGTTAGCGTCGTACAGGTGCTGCTCGTTCTCCTGGCGGGTCGACGTGCCGTACCAGGTCGCGCCGGTATTGGTCACCGGGTCCACCGCGTTCAGGGTGGTGGCGGTCTTGAACAGCCCGAGGTCCCAAGTGTTGGTGTAACTGAGATTGAGCTTCCAATCGTCGTTGAAGCGGTGGTCTACCTTGGCGAAGTACTCGCGCGCGGTGGCATCCAGGTAGGCCCAGTTCTTGGTCAGGCCAGTGTGCCGCGGCAGGTTCAGATCAGCACCGTTGCTATAGCGCGGCACCGCGCTGTTGCTGCCGGTTTCGTGGGACTTGTTGTAACGGGCGCCGAAGGTAAGCATGGTGTCGTCGGTAACGTCCGCCTCAAGCACGCCATACACCAGCGGCCGCTCGGTGGCGCGGTTGTCGGTGAAGTACTGTCGGTCGGTATTGGACATCACCAAGCGCCCACGTAGGCGGCCATCCCAGCCCAGCGGGCCGGACAGGTCGAACTCCTGGCGATAGTTGTCCCAACTGCCGGCCGACAGGGTCAGCTTGAGCTGGTTGTAGGCGGTGGGCCGCTTGCGTACCATGTTGATGATGCCGCCCGGGTCACCCGAGCCGCCATACAGTGCAGCGGTACCTCGCAGCACTTCGATGTGGTCGAACTCGGCCAACTCGAAGATGTTCGACGAGTAGAACGAGCCCATGGCGGTGCCCAACGCCTGCGGCGCAGCGCCGTCGATCTGCAGGTTCTGGATGCTGAAGCCGCGTGAAAGGAAGTCCTGGGTACGGAAGGTGGTGCTCTGGGTGACGATGCCCGGCGTTACTTTCATCGCCTGGTTGATGTCGGTCAGTTGCTGGTCTTCGATCAGTTGGCGGGTCACCGTCGACACCGATTGCGGCGTCTGGCGCAGGCTGGTGGGGCTCTTGGAGCCGACGCTGATCAAGCCTGGCGCATACGAGCCGGTATTCTCGGTACTCTCGCCCATGCCCTGCCCGGCCACGGTGGTCACGCCCAGTTCCAGCGCGTCACCACTCACGGCCGCCAGCGGCTCTGCCACCAGCCGGTAGCCGTTGTCGCTGCGTGCCACCCGGTAGCCGCTGCCAGCCAGCAGCACGGCAAAACCGCTGTCCACCGAATACAGGCCATGCAGGCCACTGCTTTGCAAACCGGCCAGCGCTTCGGGGGTGAAGGCCAGCGACACGGCGGCTTGCTGGGCATAGCTGCCAAGGGCCTCGGCCAGGTTGCCGGCAGGCACATCGAAGCTACGGCGGGCGGCCTCCTCGGCCACGGCCGGCAAGGCCGCAACGGAGAAGACCAGCCCGGCGCAGGACAGGCGCAAGGCCAGGGCTAGCGGGCTGAGGACGGGGTGGCCAGGAAATCGGCGCATGGTGGATCGGCTCCTTGTTCTTGATCGGTTGGCCTCTTGTTTGACGGGCCAGCGCACAGAAGCGGAACCACCTTGATCAATTTTCTCGCGGCGCTGGCTCGACCGTGGTCCACCAGCGACCAAAACCACTGATGCGAATCGGCAGCGCTTCGGCCAGCAGTCTCAGGGCGCGTTCGCTGTCATCCAGCGGCAGTACCGCCGATACCTTGATGGCCTGCATTGCCTGGCGGTCGAAGCGCAGCACGCCGCGCCTTTGCTGCGACAACGCGTCCAACACCTGATCGAGCGGCACGCCTTCGGCCACCAATTGGTGACGCTGCCAGGCTTGCTCCACACGTGCCGGATCGATAGCCGGCAGCGGGCCAAGCCCGTCGCGTGCCACCCAGGCCCGCTCACCGCGCCCCGCGACCAGTTGATCGCCGGACACGGCACTGCGCGCTTCGACACGGGATTCGAGCATGGTCAGCTCGCTGCGTTCGCGCCCTTGGCCGACCACGAAGCGAGTACCCAAGGCCTTGAAGCTGCCCTCGTCGGTTTGCACCACGAACGGCCGCGCCGGGTCATGGCTGACATCCACCAGTACCTGGCCGTGCAGCAGGCGGATACGCCGCTCGCCAGCACTGAACTCGACATCCACGGCGGAATTGCCCGCCAAAGTCAGTTGCGAGCCATCGCTCAGGGTTTGACTGTGCCACTCGGCCGGCGCGGTGTGCAGGTCGGCTAGCCAGTCTCGTGGCGACACACCGGCAAGCGGCAAGGTGCCCAGCAACGAACCCGCCAGCACCAGGCCGAGCAAGGTGCGCCGCGCCACCGAACGTGGCGCCGAGGGCTGCATGCCGGCGCGTAACCCTGCGCCAACCGGCCCGCGTTGCTGGCGCAGGGCATGCATCTGGCTGATCACCCCTTGCATGCGCCGCAAGGTCGCACCGTGGCGCGGGTCGGCCTGCAGCCAGGCCTCGAACTCACGCGCCTCGGTGGCACCCAGTTCGCCCTCCCCCAGGCACAGGGCCCACTCGGCGGCCTCCTGCTCGATACGGGACGGGTTCACGGTGCGGCAATGTCCAGCGTGCGGTGGCAATGAATCAGGGCTTGGGCCAGGTACTTGCGCACCATACGCGGGGAAATCTGCAGGCGCTGCGCGATCTGTGGCTGGGTCAGCTCGTCCAGGTAGTAACCCACGAATGCTTCGCGTGCGTTTACATGCAGGCCTTCAAGCAGGAAGGCGATCTGTTCCAGCGCCTCGAGCGTGATGAGGATGTTTTCGGGGGGCTGATGCCCTTCCAGCAACTCGGCAGTCAGGGCCAGCTCGCTGAGGTAGGCCTCTTCGATCTGCCGCCGACGGGCCTGGTCAATCAGCAGGCGGCGCGCGGTGGTACTGAGGTAGGCGCGAGGCTCGCGCATGCCCAGCAGGGCATCGCGCGAGGCCAGGATACGCACGAAGGTGTCCTGGGCAAGGTCGGCTGCGCTGTGCGAGCAGCGCAGCTTGCGCCGCAGCCAGCTGAACAGCCAGCCGTGGTGCTCGCTGTACAGCTGTTCGAGCGGGTACGGGCTCGGTGAGTCGGCTACGGGCATGGGGCACCGGGACACAAGTGAGAATTGTTCCCGAATAGTAGCTATTCGCCGTAAGACTATGCAACAGGTGGTTCGAGCAACAAGCCGTAGATACCCGAGTCGGACAGCTCGCCGGCCACGCACCAGCGCGCCCGCAGGGTGCCTTCGAGCACGAAGCCCTGGCGCTCCAGGGTGCGGGCCGAGCCCTGGTTGCGCGGGTCGATTTCGCCTTCAAGGCGGCGCATGTGCAGGGTGTGGGCAAGGTAGTCGATGAAGCAAGTCAATGCTTCGTCCATGTAGCCCCTGCCCTGCACCGCGCTGGCCAGGCAATAGCCGATTTCGCCACGGCGGGAGACGTCATCGATGTTGAACAGCTGGACCATGCCGATCAGCTCGCCGTTGTCACGGCGGTACATGCCGAGCTTGAGCTGGTCGCCATTGGCATAGGCTTCACGGTCTGCGGCCAGAGCGCTTTCGGCCTCGGCCAGGTCTTGCCAGGGGGCATGGTGCCAATAACGCATGACCTCGGGGTCGGCCATGATCGCCAGCCACTGCGCGGCATCGGCATGGCGCATGGGGCGCAATTGCAGGCGCGGGCTGTCGAGGCAGAGGTCACTGGGGAAACTGCGGGGTGGGGTCACGCCGGATCTCCTGTCCATTGCTGGGGAGATGACAGTTTAACTACATGCGGGGGTGGATGGGCATGGCTTGGGTCTTTTGGTGATGCAGAGATCGAGCGTCGCGCGGGCGGCGCTCGATTTCAAAATCCCCGCAAACGTTCCGACATGCACATGCCAGCCGTTACTGGCAACCTTGCAGTATCAGGCCACCTCAGCGCCATCATCCGGCCAATGCGGCTCGTTGGCCCCTGGCGGCGTGAGCGGTGGCAGCCCATACGCCGCCCGTGCATCGTCGCAGCTTGGGTTGTGCACCCCGCCTTCCCACGACGCCTCGAACTCACGGCAAGGGCTGGAACGGTTGGCATAAATGGTACAAGCCACTTCCTTGCCGATCTCGCCATCAAGGCTGACGCAGCGGCATGGCTTGGCATCGGTGCCGATCATGGCAACGCGGGTGGGGTTGATCTGCACCACCAGGTCATCCGGCACAACGCCCCCGGCAGACTGGCATTCGCCCCAGAAGAAGGACACACGGAAGTACCCGCAGCAGGCGCCGCAGTCAAGGCAAGGGTTATATTCAGACATGATGTCACGGAGGGAAGGTTGTTGTTATCGGGGCTGGCCCGCTGCGCCATTTTCAATCGAATCCGGGGCGGCTGGATAGAGGGCGCCTGCAAAAAAATTTGCCACTGATCCGGCCGCCCGTTCATTTATCGCAGTGCCTTGTAGGTCGTGGTATCCCAACGCTGCAGGGCTAGGCCCTCGATCGGATCGTAGTCATCACCACACACCTTGCTGAAACCCGTGCGGGTCTCGCCGCAATGTACCAACCGGTCGTGCTTGTCACCCTCGGTCAGTACGGTGTACGACTTACTTCGCATGGCTTGGTACTGCCCCTCGGCAGCGGCCATGGCCTGGTGGTACGCCATCAGTTGCGTGTCGTTCAAGGCCAGCCGCTTGCCCAGCTGAACACCCCAACGGGTCAGGCAGACTTCGGCGAGATGGCGAACGATCAGCCCCGGTTCCTTGAGCACTTTGCCGTCGCTCGCACCATCGCCGGATGCATTACCCACCAGCGTGGCATGGCGCCCCGGCATCGGGTAAACGCAGATCCGCGTGCCACTGGCAATTGACGGGATCACGCAGGCAAACCCTTTGGACCGCTCATCCCGCGAGTAGAAGCCGACGTACTCTTTGACGTTATCAGCCAAAGTGACGCGCTCGGTTTGCACATTGCCGACCCCAGGCACCGGGTCGATGGCAAATATGTTCACCGGGATGGCGCGCAGTACAGGGTCTTGCGCCATGGCATTGGCCAGCATGTGGCAACTGATTCCTCCCCTGCTCCAGCCGACCAGGTTGACCTGGGTTGGAATGCGTGGTTTGCGGAACATGCTGATGATGCGCTCTTGCAGTTCCTGCGGGGTTGGGTGGCGCTCGCCGTAGTCGTAAGTGCGCCAGAACCAGGAGGCTGTGGAGGAAGGGTCCGGGATGGGTACGCCGGCGCTCTTCAGCCGCTCGTAATCCTCTTCGCTGAGTTTGGTGCGCTGCCAGCTGCTCTCCCCTTTGATCACCTGCAGCACATGGTTGACGTTTTCTTCCCAGCCGCGACCGAACAGCTGGCCCGTCCAGTTGAAGTAGCCGCCGGGCTCGACGAACAGGTTGTCATCCTGCAGGTTGCCGCTGCCAGGGCCGTCTACGGCGATCCAGTGGGCGAATTCGCGGCCCTGGTCGTTGCTGGCCAGGGTCGAGACCAGCTCGCCGTTCCAGAAGTTGGGGTTGGTATCGTCGAAGCGGTGGGAGCCGGTGCCGCAGAAATAGGCGGTGAAGACACTCATTCGTAGATCTCTGTGGTGAGAAATGAGTGCTGAAGATAGGTAGGCAGATCGATGGAATGCAGGCGGAAAGCTCTCACCTGAAGAAAGGGGGCCGCAAAGCGGCCCCCTGAAAATTACTTGTTGGTCAGCCCGTCAGCCCGGAACATCTGCCGGATCCCGCGAATGGCCTGGCGAATACGGTCCTGGTTCTCGATCAGGGCGAAGCGCACATGGTCATCGCCATAGTCACCAAAGCCGATCCCCGGCGAGACGCAGACCTTGGCCTCGGCCAGCAGCTTCTTGGAAAACTCCAGCGAACCCAGGTGCGCGTATTGCTCGGGGATCTTCGCCCACACATACATCGATGCCTTGGGGTTCTCGACCATCCAGCCCAGCTCGTGCAGACCTTTCACCAACAGGTTGCGGCGCTGGCGGTATTGCTCGGCAATGTCGCGTACACACTGCTGGTCGCCTTCCAACGCAGCGATGGCTGCCACCTGCAGCGGGGTGAAGGTGCCGTAGTCGTGGTAACTCTTGATCCGCGCAAGGGCGTTGACCAATTCGGGGTTGCCGACCATGAAGCCGATCCGCCAGCCTGCCATGTTGTAGCTCTTGGACAGGGTGAAGAATTCCACCGCAATGTCCTTGGCACCAGGCACCTGCATGATCGACGGGGCCTTCCAACCGTCGTAGACGATGTCGGCGTAAGCCAGGTCGTGTACCACCAGCACGTTGTACTGCTTGGCCAGGGCCACCACGCGCTCGAAGAAGTCCAGCTCCACGCACTGGGCGGTGGGGTTGGACGGGAAACCGAGAATCATCATCTTCGGCTTGGGAATCGACTCGCGGATGGCCCGTTCGAGTTCGTTGAAGAAGTCCACACCCGGCACCAGTGGTACCGAACGCACCTGAGCGCCGGCAATGACCGCACCGTAGATGTGGATCGGGTAGCTGGGGTTGGGCACCAGCACCGTGTCGCCCTGGTCAAGGGTGGCCAGCATCAGGTGGGCCAGGCCTTCTTTGGAGCCAATGGTGACAATGGCTTCGCTTTCCGGGTCGATGTCGACCTCGTAGCGTTCCTTGTACCAGTTGGAAATGGCCCGACGCAGGCGCGGAATGCCACGAGAGGTGGAGTAGCCGTGGGTGTCTTCACGCTGGGCAACCTGCACCAGCTTCTCGACGATGTGCGGCGGGGTGGCGCCATCGGGGTTGCCCATGCTCAGGTCGATGATGTCCTCGCCACGGCGGCGGGCAGCCATCTTGAGTTCGGCAGTGATGTTGAAGACGTATGGGGGGAGACGATCGATGCGCGCAAAGCGGCGCGGCGAACCTGGGATGGCCATGGCTTCCTCTGAGTACGTAAGCGCCCGGAACCGTCCGAGCGACGCTGGCCGATGTGGCGGCCTGAATCAGAAGATAATGCCGAAACAGGATATCTGTAAAGGAAGATTTCCTGTTTATATATATTTTTTCAGACGTATTTTTTGAAAATACGAAATCTATGTTTCAGGACTGACCTCTGGTTCATCCGCGAAGAGGCCGACACTGGAAAACACCCATAAAAAAACCCCGGCACATGGCCGGGGTTTTCGTGAAACAGGCAGCAGTATCAGCGTGCGTAAGTCATCAGCACGTCCGCAGCGGTCTGGCTGTCCACACCCATCATCACGCTCAGGGCAGTGACGGTGAGGATGGAGAAGCCGAATACCTTACGGGCCCACTTGCTGTCGTCCTCGGCCTTGTAGCCACCCCAAGCCATGTACAGCCAGTACAGGCCCATGGCAGCCGCCACGGCCAGGTAGCCGAGGCCGGCGTAACCGCCGAGGGTAAGCATCAAGGTGGCGAGCACGAAGGCCAGCACGTACAGCACGATCTGCTTCTTCGCCGCAAGAACACCGCGCGCCACCGGCAGAACCGGAATGTTGGCAGCACTGTAATCCTTGAAGCGGAAGATCGCGATGGCAAAGCTGTGCGGCATCTGCCACAGGCTGAACATCACCAGCAGGGTTACCGCAGCCAGGTCGAAGCTGTTGCTGACGGCGCAGTAGCCGATCACCGGAGGCATGGCACCGGACAGGCTGCCGACCAAGGTGCCGTGCACCGATTTACGCTTCAGCCACAGGCTGTAGAAACCGACGTAGACGATGAAGCCGATCAGCGCGCAGAACGCCGACAGCGGGTTGGCCTGAACATACAGCAAGCTGAAACCCGCCACCCCGAGCAGGGTGGCGTAGATCAGCGCGAGGGGCAGCGACATGCCGCCCTGCACCATGACGCGGTTCTTGGTGCGCTCCATCTTGTGGTCGATGTCACGGTCGATGCAGTTGTTGAACACGCATCCGGACGCGACCACCAGCGAAGTACCGATCACCACCGCCAGGAACAGGGCGAAGTCCACATGGCCCTTCGAGGCAAGGAAGAAACCGCCTGCCACGGAAAGCACGTTACCGAAAATGATCCCCGGTTTGGTGATTTGGATAAAGTGCTTAACGGACATGCAGTCTTACCTCACTTGGCCAACATTTCGAAGTGGATGCTGAACATGATCCACAGCGACAGGCCGACAAGCAGAGCGATCACCATGGTGGTGAACAGGAACGTCGATACGTTGTTGCGTTGCTCTTTCGAGCGGTCCATGTGCAGGAAGTAAACCAGGTGAACAACTACCTGGATCACGGCCATGGCAACGATGATCAGTACGGTCAGGTTCTTCGGCAGGCTGGCGGTCATGGCCAGGCCGAACGGGATCGCAGTCAGGATAATCGACAGTACGAAGCCGATCATGTACGACTTGACGCTGCCGTGGTTACCTTCGTGATGAGTGTCGTGTGCGTTAGCCATTACAGAACTCCCAGCAGGTAAACGACGGTGAATACGCAGATCCAGACCACGTCCAGGAAGTGCCAGAACAGGCTCAGGCAGCTCATGCGGGTCTTGGCGGTCGGCGTGATGCCGTGCTTGTTGATCTGGTACATCATGATTGCCATCCAGATCAGACCAGCAGTCACGTGCAGACCGTGGGTACCTACCAGGGCGAAGAAGCCCGACAGGAAGCCACTGCGCTGCGGGCCGAAGCCTTCGCTGATCAGGTGATGGAATTCATAGATTTCCATCGCGATGAAGCCTGCACCGAACAGGAAGGTCACAGCCAACCAGCCCAGTACACCCGCTTTCTTGCCATCGAACATCTTCAGCATGGCGAAGCCGAAGGTGATCGAGGACAGCAGCAGGAACAGCGTTTCAACAGCTACGAAATCGAGCTGGAAGATGTCATGACCCGACGGGCCGCCGGCAAAACTGCCGGACAGCACCGCGTAGGTGGCGAAGAGCGACGCAAACAGGATGCAGTCGGTCATCAGGTACAGCCAGAAGCCCAGTACGGTCATCTGGCCCGAGTCGTGGTGGTGGTCGTCATGCCCATGGTCGTGACCATGAGCAGCGCCGCCGTGCATTACTTGACTGGACATTGATTACACCCGCTCAAACGATTCGACACGTGCGCCGGCAGGCAGAGCACCTGCTTTGGCCAGCGCTTTCATACGCTCGCCTTCGATGCGCGCCACTTCTTCGGCCGGAACCATGTAGCCCTGGTCGTCACGGGCAGCGTGGCGAACGAAGACAGCGATGGTTGCAACCAGGCTTGCGCCAACCAGCCACCAGATGTGCCAGATGAAGGCAAAGCCGAAGACGGTCAGGAACAGGCCCATGAACAGACCCGTCGAGGTGTTGCTTGGCATGTGGATGGCGTCGAACTTGGTCGCCGGCTTGTAAGCCTTGCCGGTTTCCTTGGTTTCGTGCCATGCATCCAGGCCAACCTGCTCAGGCATGTGGGCGAAGTTGTAGAACGGAGGTGGCGACGAAGTCGACCATTCCAGGGTACGGCCGCCCCATGGGTCGCCGGTCACGTCCAGGTTCTGGTTGCGGTCGCGAACCGATACGTACAGCTGGATCAGCTGGCAAGCGATACCGAACAGGATCAGCACGGCGCCGACAACGGCTACGTACAGGTAGGGTTCCCACAGTGGGTTGTCGGAGTGGTTCAGACGACGGGTCATGCCCATGAAGCCCAGGGCGTACAGCGGCATGAACGCAACGTAGAAGCCCGACAGCCAGAACCAGAAGGCAGCTTTGCCCCACTTCTCGTTCAGGGTGAAGCCGAAGGCTTTCGGGAACCAGAAGGCGAAACCGGCGATGTAGCCGAATACCGCGCCACCGATGATCACGTTGTGGAAGTGCGCAATAACGAACAGGCTGTTGTGCAGAACGAAGTCAGCACCCGGAACGGCCAGCAGTACGCCGGTCATGCCACCGATGGAGAAGGTGACCATGAAGCCCAGGGTCCAGAGCATCGGTGCGGTGAAGCGCACACGGCCTTGGTACATGGTGAACAGCCAGTTGAACAGCTTCACACCGGTCGGGATGGAGATCAGCATCGTCGCCAGGCCGAAGAAGGTGTTGACGCTGGCGCCGGCACCCATGGTGAAGAAGTGGTGCAGCCATACCGCAAAGCCCAGGATGGCGATCGCGCCCGATGCGTAGATCATCGAGTGGTGGCCGAACAGGCGTTTGCCAGAGAACGTCGAAGTCACTTCCGAGAACACGCCGAAGGCCGGCAGGATCAGGATGTAAACCTCAGGGTGACCCCACGCCCAGAACAGGTTGACGTACATCATCGGGTTCCCACCAAGCTCGTTGGTGAAAATGTGGAAGTCCAGATAACGGTCAACAGTCAGCAGTGCGAGTGCAGCGGTCAGAATCGGGAACGAAGCGACGATCAGTACGTTGGCCCAGGTGCAGGTCCAGGTGAAGATCGGCATGTCCATCAGCTTCATGCCAGGTGCGCGCATCTTCATCACGGTGACGAGGAAGTTCACGCCGGTAAGCGTCGTACCCAATCCGGATAGCTGTAGCGCCCAGATGTAGTAGTCGACACCCACCCCAGGGCTGTACTGAATGCCCGCGAGCGGCGGATAGGCAACCCAGCCGGTCTTGGCGAATTCACCAACGCCCAGCGAGATGTTGACCAGCAGCACGCCTGCCAGCAGCAGGTAGAAGCTCAGGGAGTTCAGGAACGGGAAGGCAACGTCACGTGCACCGATCTGCAGAGGAACCGCCAGGTTCATCAGGCCGGTGAAGAACGGCATCGCCATGAAGATGATCATGATCACACCGTGAGCGGTGAAGATCTGGTCATAGTGTTCAGGCGGCAGGTAGCCTTCGGAGCCACCGGTTGCGGCAGCCAGCTGAGTACGCATCATGATGGCGTCGGCAAAGCCGCGCAGCAGCATGATCATCGCGACGATGATGTACATCACGCCGATCTTTTTGTGGTCGACAGTAGTCAGCCACTCGCTCCACAAGTAGGTCCACTTGCGGAAATAGGTGATAAGACCGACGACAGCGATACCGCCGAGCGCGATCATGGCAAGCGTCACCATGACTATCGGCTCGTGATAGGGTATCGCCTCCAGGCTTAGTTTACCGAACATCTCTTACTCCTCTGCACCGGCAGCTGGTTGCATACTCGATTCCACACCCTTGGTTGTGGCCAGATCTTTGCTGCCTGCTTCTTCGTGGCTACGGCCGCGGTTCATGCCTTCGTACTTGTCGACGATCAGCTGGAACTGCTCAGGCGAAGCCTCGCTATACAGCGCGACTGGGTTGTTTTCGCTTGGTTTGGCCAAGGCGTCGTATTCGGCCTTGTCCAGCTTCTTCGGCGACTGCTTGACCTCGGCGACCCACTTGTCGAAGTCTTCCTGAGAGGTGGCAGTAGCCTTGAATTTCATGCCGGTGAAGCCAGCACCGCTGTAGTTGGCGCTGATACCGTCGAACTCGCCGTTTTCGTTGGCGATCAGGTGCAGCTTGGTGGTCATGCCGGCCATGGCGTAGATCTGGCCACCCAGGCCCGGGATGAAGAACGAGTTCATCACGGCGTCGGAAGTGACGCGGAAGTTGACCGGGGTGTTAGCTGGGAAGACGATCTTGTTGACCGTGGCAATGCCCTGCTCCGGGTAGATGAACAGCCACTTCCAGTCCAGCGCGACCACGTCGATCTGCACCGGCTTCACATCGGAATCCAGTGGACGGTATGGGTCCAGCTTGTGGGTGGAGTGGTAGGTGACGTAACCCAGGGCGATGATGATCAGGATCGGGATGATCCACACCGCAGCCTCGATCTTGGTCGAGTGCGACCAGTCAGGGGTGTAGGTGGCTGCCTTGTTGGAAGCACGGTACTTCCAGGCGAACGCCAAGGTCATGATGATGACAGGGATTACCACCAGCAGCATCAGGCCGGTAGCGATCAGGATCAGGTTCTTTTGCTCAATGCCGACCTGGCCCTTCGGGTCGAGCAGGGTCCAGTTGCACCCACTGAGTAAAAGCATGCCTAAAAAGGGCAATATGCCAAACAGTCTGGGGTAACGCTTTTTACTCATCTCACGACCTCTAGATCAGCTTGCTTCAATGCAATTTGTGTTTTGGTAGCCAACACTTCGTCCTGCCAAGTGAGGCATTTCGCGCCCGTACTCGCTCCTGCCTGGGGTCCGACTGCAGGACCTTGGCTTCAAGCGGGTTAGCGGTGCTTATGGTTTCGTAGGCAACAGGCCTGTACTTCAGACCAAGTCCATTTGGTGCGGGAAAACGCGGAGGGGTGTCCGCCCGGTATCGCCGTTGGGCGAAACTTGACGAAGTCAGCAAAAAGGAGCGCTGGGGCTTCCTTCAATCCTGCGACTCGCAAGCAGTGCCGAACGGAAATTGGGGGCGATTGTAGATAGGTCGCCAACCCTTGACTATGACTTATTGAGCAACAGTCTTTTACAGAATACGTAACAATGCTGCTCAATAATTCAACTTCGCGACAGTTTGTCGCACCCCGCTTGCTAGGCCTCAAAGCCGCATTCTGCAAGGCCTAGAGATTGATCTGGATCAAGCGGTGCGCAACTTTTCGCTCTTCTCATGCGGTGTAAAAGACCCCATGCAATTCGGGACTTTTGTCTAAGCCTGGCGTCGGTTGCGGTAGATCCCGAGCGGAACCAGCACAGCAGTCAGCACGAACGCCACAAGTGCCCATTGCGCCAGCGACAGGCCGAGGATCGGCGGGTACGGCGTGCTGCAGAAGCCATCGACCTGGAACGCCAGCGGCCACAGCTTGGCCAGTGGCAGGTCATCCACGATCGGCTGCAGGGTATCGATGCCGCAACTGACCATGGGGTTGGCGAGTATATACACATGGTTGCCGGCCGCAACGACTCCGCCAATGGCACTGAGCACCACCAGCGCTTCGAAGAAGCTCAAGCTGCGGCGCCCAGGCATCGCTGCGGCGATGAAGGCAAACACGGCAATGAACAGCAGCGCATAACGCTGCAGGATGCACAATGGGCAAGGTGCCTCGCCCAGCACCACTTGCATATAGAGAGCGCCGCCGATCAGCGAGAGGCAGATCAGGCCCAGCAGCACCAGAAAGCGCCGTTCCCGATTCAGGCGCGATGTTTGTTCGTTCATTACCGGTTCCTTCGATGGATAGTGGCAGCGTGGTCCGCCTGCCTGAGCGCAAGTCTACACGCTGGGCAAGGCCTGTGAGCGTGCCGAGGAAGCGGCGTGATAGCGCTGCGCAGGGCTATCCGGTGTGGCTGAGACCGGCCGCAACGACGTCGGTTCAACGCCGAGCGGCAAAAAAACGGCTGCCCGAGTGCCGCGCAGGGGCAAGCCCCTCGACACCCGGGAGTGAAGGATACCGTGATTAAAGGAGGATTAAAGATGAAAGCGCTGTGCCCGGTTTCATCTTTCCTTATATATAGGCAGGAAGGTGTAGTGCCGCAGGGATAAAGATATTTGCCTGTACCGGCCTTTTCACGGGCTTGCCCGCGAAAGGGCCGGTACAGGTTTCACATCACTCCAAGGCAGCCGCCGGCCCGAAGAACTCATAACGGCTCTGCTGCTCCGGCACACCCAGGCCCTTCAGCTGGCGCTTGACCGCGGCCATGAAAGCCTTGGGCCCCAGGAAGTAGGCATCCACATCACGCTCCTGCGGCAGCCATTCGGCCAGCAGGTCTTCGCTCAGCAAGCCCACGGCATCGGCTGCAGCGCCACCTTCTGGCTCGGCATAGCAGTAGAAGCGCTTGAGTTGCGGATGACGCGCTGCCAGCCCATCGATCCAGTCACGGAAGGCATGCACCGCGCCGTTACGCGCACAGTGAATGAAATGCACCTCACGGCGGGTTTGCAACGCTGCCTGCAGCATCGCCAAGGTCGGAGTAATGCCTACGCCACCGCTGATCAGCACCAGCGGCTTGTCGCTGGCGGCCAGGGTAAAGTCACCCGCCGGCGGGAACAGCTGCAGGGTATCGCCCACCACCAGCTCATCGTGCAGGTAATTGGAGACCTTGCCACCCGCCTCGCGCTTGACGCTGATCCGGTACTCCTTGCCATCGCACAGCGCCGACAGGGAGTAGTTACGGCGCTGCTCGGCGCCGTCGATGTCCAGCTTCACGCCGATGTACTGGCCAGGCTCGGCCTTGAGTACCGGTTTGCCGTCCACCGGGGCAAAGTAGAACGAGACGATCTCGCTGCTTTCCTGCTCGCGGCGCACCAGGCGGAATTCGCGAGTACCGCGCCAGCCGCCTTCGGCCTCTTCCTTCTCTTTATAGAGGTTCTCTTCAGCACCAATCAGGATGTCGGCCAACTGGCCATAGGCCGCACCCCAGGCATCGATCACGGCAGGGGTGGCGATGTCCTTGCCAAGCACCTCCTCGATGGCGCGCAGCAGGCAGCTGCCGACGATCGGGTAGTGCTCCGGTAGAATCTGCAGGGCAACATGCTTGTTGATGATCTGCCCGACCAGGCCACCCAGTTGTTCCAACTGGTCGATATGGCGGGCATACATCAGCACGCCGTTGGCCAGCGCACGCGGCTGGTCACCGCTGGCCTGGTGGGCTTGGTTGAACAGCGGCCGTACCTCCGGGTACTCACTGAGCATCATCTTGTAAAAGTGAGTGGTCAGTGCTTCGCCGCCGCTTTCCAGCAGGGGTACAGTGGCTTTGATGATTGCACGTTGTTCGGCATTGAGCATTGCAACAACTCCTGAGCCTGTGGCTTCAAATGACTGTCCCTGCTACTACAGCAATCGTGCCAACTTTTATCGCCCGCAAAATCAGGGGTTTGACGCAGGTCATGTCAAAACGACCTATCCCAGCGTATAGTCATATCGACCTATAGGAGTCCATATGACCACAAAGCCGTTGCTGACCGCCCTGCTGCCTCTGGTAAGCGACCTGTCCCGTGATTTGCCCGACCAGGAACGCTACCGCCGCCTGCTGCAGGCCATGCGCAGCCTGCTACCGTGCGATGCTGCCGCACTGCTGCGCCTGGATGGTGAATGGCTGGTGCCGCTGGCAGTGGATGGGCTGAGCCCGGACACCTTGGGCCGGCGCTTCCGGGTCAGCGAGCACCCACGGTTCCAGATACTGCTCAGCCGCCCGGAACCCACCCGCTTTGCCAGCGACTCCGAACTGCCCGACCCTTACGATGGCCTGGTCAACGCCACCGATGCCGACCTTGAAGTGCACGACTGCATGGGCTGCCCGTTGATGGTCGATGAGCGCCCCTGGGGCCTGGTCACCCTTGACGCCCTCACCCCCGGGCAGTTCCAGAGCCTGGAGCTGGACGCCCTGCAGGCCTTCGCCAGCCTGGCTGCCGCCACCGTTACCGTGGCCGAGCGCATCGAGCACCTGGCCCTGCGCGCCGAAGACGAACACCACCGCGCCGAGATCTACCGCCAGGCCAGCGGCCAGGATAAAGAGCTGATTGGCCAAAGCCCCGCGCACAAACGCCTGGTAGAGGAAATTCGCCTGGTCGGTGGCAGTGACCTGACCGTGCTGATTACCGGCGAAACCGGCGTCGGCAAGGAGCTGGTGGCCCAGGCCCTGCACCAGGCCAGCAGCCGCGCCGACAAGCCGTTGATCAGCCTCAACTGCGCTGCCCTGCCCGACACCCTGGTGGAAAGCGAACTGTTCGGCCATGTGCGCGGTGCCTTCACCGGCGCGCATGGCGAGCGCCGTGGCAAGTTCGAACTGGCCAACGGCGGCACGCTGTTCCTCGATGAAGTGGGCGAACTGCCCCTGACGGTGCAGGCCAAGCTGTTGCGCGTGCTGCAAAGCGGCCAGTTGCAGCGCCTGGGCTCGGACCGCGAGCACCGGGTGGACGTGCGCCTGATCGCCGCTACCAACCGCGACCTGGCTGCCGAAGTGCGTAACGGCAACTTCCGCGCCGACTTCTATCACCGCCTCAGCGTGTACCCGTTGCACGTGCCGCCGTTGCGCGAACGTGGACGGGACGTGCTGCTATTGGCTGGCTATTTCCTCGAACAGAACCGTTCACGGTTGGGTCTGAACAGCCTGCGCCTGAGCAATGAGGCCCAGGCCGCACTCATCGCCTACGACTGGCCGGGCAATGTGCGCGAGCTGGAGCACCTGATCGGCCGCTCGGCACTCAAGGCGCTGGGCCAGCACCCCGACCGGCCACGCATCCTCACCCTCGAAGCCATCGATCTGGACCTGCGCGTATCGCCGGCAATGCCAGGTTCGCCGCCCTCCCCCGCGGCCCCGTCGCCAGCGGCCACCCTGCCTGAAGGCGGCCTGCGCGAAGCGGTCGATATCTACCAGCGCCAAGTGATCGAGGCCTGCTTGCAAAAGCATCAGGACAACTGGGCAGCAGCGGCGCGTGAGCTTGGCCTGGACCGCGCCAATTTAAGCCGATTGGCCCGCCGGTTGGGGCTTCGCTGAGACCTACTCACAAAAGGATTAACCCAGAAAGCCATCTGGTTGCTTCCACCCTGGCTGCTATATCTCCCTAACCACCCCATTCTCGACTGCCTGGTCGAGGCTGTGCGTAAAAAGCCCGGAAATGGCTCTGCTACGCAGGTTGTGGCCCGAACAGTCGGGCCGGGGGATCCGGATACCAGCAGGGAGCATCCATGGACAACATCGTCGTCGCCGATAAGCAATCCGAAGTCGCCACTCAGAGCGCCTGGGGCAATATCAATCTCAAAGGGCCAGGCGTCGTGCAGATGCCGGTATCGCCCGACAAGGTGGCCACCGTTACCCAGCGCGGGCAAGACTTGATCGTGACCCTGAAATCCGGTGAAAAGGTCACCATCGGCAACTTCTTCGCCGTGGACCAGGCCGGGGTTGGCAGCGACATCGTCTTCGTCGGCGAAGACGGCACCCTGTGGCACGCCCAGTATGACGCGGCAGCGTTCACCGGTTTCACCTTCGAGGACGTGGCTTCGCTGGACGAACTGGTTGCAGGGATCGGCACCGCCGGTAGCGCCATGTCGACCTTCGCGATTGCCGGGCTCAGCCTGCTCGGTGTCGGGGGTGTGGCGGCTGCGGCCAATCACAGCGGTGGCGGCAGCAGCGGTGGCTCGGACCCTGACACCACAGCACCGGCCACGCCCATCGACCTGCTGGTTTCGCCGGATGGCCTGCGCCTGACCGGCCGCGGCGAAGCGGGCACCACGGTGAACATCCGTGACGCCGCCGGCAACCTGATTGGCAGCGGCACCGTGGCAGCCGACGGCAGTTTCAATGTGGCGTTGAACCCGCCACAGATCAACAACGAAAACCTTGAAGTCACCCTGACCGATGGCGCGGGCAATGTCTCGGCGCCCGGCACTGTCACCGCCCCGGATGTGACGGCGCCGCTGGCACCGACCGACCTGGTCATCGACGCACAGGGCACCACCCTTACCGGGCGTGCCGAACCGGGCTCGACGGTTTCGGTACGGGGCACAGGCGGCGTGCTGCTGGGCACTGGGGTGGCCGGTGCGGACGGCCAGTTCAGCATAACCCTGCAACCGCCACAAACCGACGGCCAGGCCCTTGAAGTGAGCGCGGCAGACGCGGCCGGCAATACGTCGCCTGTGGCCAGCGTCACCGCACCCGACGTCGACAACCCTGACACCACCGCCCCCGACCAGCCGACCGATCTGGCCTTGGCCAATGGTGTAACCCTCACTGGACGTGGCGAGCCCGGCGCCACCGTGCAGGTGCGTGATGCGGCCGGCAACCTCATCGGCAGCGGCCTGGTGAATGCCGACGGTAGCTTCAGCCTTACGCTTTCGCCTGCCCAGGCCAACGGTGAAGCCCTGGATATCCGCCAGGTCGACGCCGCCGGCAACAGCTCGATACCGCTGGAATTCACCGCCCCCGACATCACCCCGCCCGATGCTGTCAGCAATATTTTGGTTGGCCCGGGTGGCGCGGCGCTCAGTGGGCGTGGCGAACCGGGTGCCACCGTCGAAGTGCGCGATGCCAACGGCAACGTGATCGGCACGGGTGTGGTCGGTGCCAACGGCACTTTCCTGATCGACCTGAATCCCGCCGCGCAGCCGGGTGAACACCTGAGCCTGGTGCAGACCGACCCGAGCGGCAACGAATCCGTGGCCCTGGAGTACGACGTTCCGCTGACCACTGCCCCAACCAGCCCGAGCAACCTGGCTATCGACGCCGACGGCACCACCCTCACCGGTACCGCGCCGGCTGGCAGCCGCGTGGAAGTGCATGATGCCAACGGCACCCTGATCGGCAGCGCCATCGCCAATGCCGATGGCAGTTTCAGCATCGAACTGAATCCGGCCCAAGCCAATGGCGAACTGCTGGACGTGGTCGCTATCGATGACAGCGGGGTGTCCTCGCTGCCAGCACAAGTCACTGCACCCGATATCACTGCACCTGCGGCCCCGACCGAACTGGCCGTCAGTGCTGACGGTACGGTGCTCACCGGCCGTGCCGAACCCGGTAGCACGGTACGTATCTTGGCAGCCGATGGCACTGAACTAGGCACTGCCGTGGTCGGCCCGACCGGCGTGTTCAGCATCAACCTGACTCCGCCACAAGTAGACGGCGAAGTGCTGCAGGCCACTGCCACCGATGCCGCTGGTAACACCTCTGTGGCCAGTTCGGTCACCGCGCCGGACATCGACGGCGGTGATACCACGCCACCAGATGCCCCAACCAACCTGGTCATCGGCCTGGCCGGCAGCCAACTCAGTGGTCGCGGCGAAGCCGGCACCACCGTGCAGGTCCGCGATGCGGCAGGTAATCTACTGGCCACCGGCACTGTCGGCCCGGATGGCACGTTCGTGGTAGCCCTGAGCCCCGTGGTGAACGACGGCAGTACCCTGCAAGTCACCTTGACCGATGCTGCTGGTAACGTTTCCCAACCGGGCTCGGTCACCTCAGCCGACCTGCTGCCGCCCGCACAACCGACAGACTTGGCCCTGGCCGACGGCGTGACCTTCACCGGGCGCGGTGAGCCCGGCGCCACTGTGCAAGTGCGCGACGCTGCAGGTACGGTCATCGGCACGGGTATCGTCGGTGCCGACGGCCTGTTCAGCCTCACCCTGTCGCCTGCCCAAGCCAACGGCGAAGCGCTCGACGTGCGCCTGGTGGATGCTGCCGGCAACACCTCGGCCCCGCTGCAGTTCGATGCGCCGGACATCACCCCGCCCGATGCTGTCAGCAATATTCTGGTTGGCCCGGGTGGCGCGGCGCTCAGTGGGCGTGGCGAACCGGGTGCCACCGTCGAAGT
>NZ_BCBI01000028.1:0-79083 GCF_001320565.1 Pseudomonas sp. NBRC 111132 | reverse complement strand
TCCAAGACGTCCGAAGAAGTCATCCTCGAATCGAAAAAGCCGGTGTGCTACTCGCACTGCCTGCCCTCGGGCCTGAAAGAGCATCCGCGCAACAAGTCGGACGAAGAGCTGAAGTTCATTGCCGACCACGGCGGCTTCGTTGGCGTGACCATGTTCGCGCCGTTCCTGGCCAAAGGCATCGATTCGACCATCGACGACTACGCCGAAGCCATCGAGTACACCATGAACATCGTCGGTGAAGACGCCATCGGTATCGGTACCGACTTCACCCAGGGCCACGGCCAGGACTTCTTCGAGTACCTGACCCACGACAAGGGCTACGCCCGACGCCTGACCAACTTCGGCAAGATCATCAACCCGCTGGGCATCCGTACCGTGGGCGAATTCCCCAACCTCACCGAAACCTTGCTCAAGCGCGGCCACTCCGAGCGCGTGGTGCGCAAGATCATGGGCGAGAACTGGGTCAACGTCCTCAAGGACGTCTGGGGCGAGTAAGCCGCTCTCCAAGCCTGATAGCCCCTGCCAGCAACGCCGGGGCACCCAAATAAAAATTTTTATGGAGTTGAGTTTCCATGGCCAAGATCGCCCCGCAGTTGCCAATCGAAGTCGACAGCGAAACCGGTGTCTGGACCAGCGACGCCTTGCCGATGCTGTATGTGCCGCGCCATTTCTTCGTCAACAACCACATCGGCATCGAGGAAGTGCTGGGCGCTGACGCCTACGCCGAGATCCTCTACAAGGCTGGCTACAAGTCCGCCTGGCACTGGTGCGAAAAAGAGGCCGAATGCCATGGCCTGGAAGGCGTAGCGGTGTTCGAGCACTACATGAAGCGCTTGAGCCAGCGTGGCTGGGGCCTGTTCGAAATCCAGGACATCGACCTGGATAAAGGCACCTGCAGCGTCAAGCTCAAGCATTCGGCGTTCGTGTACGTGTATGGCAAGTGTGGCCGCAAGGTCGACTACATGTTCACCGGCTGGTTCGCCGGCGCGATGGACCAGATTCTCGCTGCCCGCGGCAGCAAGATCCGCACCGTGGCCGAACAGGTCTACGGCGGGTCGGAAGAAGGCCACGAAGATGGCCTGTTCGTAACAAAGCCGTTGTAAGCCGGAGATAGCGTCATGGCATTCGAAGCAATGTTCCAGCCGATTCAGATCGGCAAGCTGACCATCCGCAACCGTGTGCTCAGCACCGCGCACGCCGAGGTCTACGCCACTGACGGCGGCATGACGACCGACCGCTACGTGAAGTACTACGAAGAAAAGGCCAAGGGCGGCATCGGCCTGGCGATCTGCGGCGGTTCGTCCGTCGTCGCCATCGACAGCCCGCAGGAATGGTGGGCGTCGGTCAACCTGTCGACCGACCGCATCATCCCGCACTTCCAGAACCTGGCCGACGCCATGCACAAGCATGGCGCCAAGATCATGATCCAGATTACCCACATGGGCCGTCGCTCGCGCTGGGACGGCTTCAACTGGCCGACCCTGATGTCGCCGTCGGGTATCCGTGAACCCGTGCACCGCGCCACCTGCAAAACCATCGAAGTGGAAGAGATCTGGCGGGTGATCGGCAACTACGCGCAGGCTGCGCGTCGTGCCAAAGAGGGCGGCCTGGACGGTGTGGAACTGTCGGCGGTGCACCAGCACATGATCGACCAGTTCTGGAGCCCGCGGGTCAACAAACGTACCGACGAATGGGGCGGCACCTTCGAAGGCCGCATGAAGTTCGGCCTGGAAGTACTGAAAGCCGTGCGCGCCGAGGTCGGTGACGACTTCTGCGTGGGCATGCGTATTTGTGGCGACGAGTTCCACCCTGACGGCCTCAGCCACGAGGACATGAAGCAGATCGCCGCGTACTACGACAGCACCGGCATGCTCGACTTCATCGGTGTGGTTGGCTCGGGTTGCGACACCCACAACACCCTGGCCAACGTCATCCCCAACATGAGCTACCCGCCGGAGCCGTTCCTGCACCTGGCGGCCGGTATCAAGGAAGTGGTCAAGGTCCCGGTGCTGCATGCGCAGAACATCAAGGACCCGAACCAGGCCACGCGCATCCTCGAAGGCGGCTATGTGGACATGGTCGGCATGACCCGTGCGCACATGGCCGACCCGCACCTGATCGCCAAGATCAAGATGGGCCAGATCGACCAGATCAAACAGTGCGTCGGTGCCAACTACTGCATCGACCGCCAGTACCAGGGCCTGGATGTGCTGTGCATCCAGAACGCCGCGACCTCCCGTGAATACATGGGCGTGCCGCACATCATCGAGAAAACCACCGGCGTCAAACGCAAGGTGGTGGTGGTTGGCGCCGGCCCTGCCGGCATGGAAGCGGCCCGGGTGGCTGCCGAGCGCGGCCACGACGTGACCCTGTTCGAGAAAAAAGACCAGATTGGCGGGCAGATCACCATCGCCGCCAAGGCCCCGCAGCGTGACCAGATTGCCGGTATCACCCGCTGGTACCAGCTGGAGCTGGCGCGCCTGAAAGTGGACCTGCGCCTGGGTACCGCCGCTGATGTGGCCACCATCCAGGACCTGCGCCCGGACGTCATCGTACTGGCGGTAGGCGGGCATTCGTTCCTGGAGCAGAACGAGCACTGGGGCGCTGCCGAAGGCTTGGTGGTCAGCAGCTGGGATGTGCTCGACGGCAAGGTTGCACCGGGCAAGAACGTGCTGGTGTACGACACCATCTGCGAGTTCACCGGCATGTCGGTGGCCGATTTCATCGCCGACAAGGGCAGCCAGGTCGAGATCGTCACCGACGACATCAAGCCGGGCGTGGCCATGGGCGGCACCACTTTCCCGACCTACTACCGCAGCATGTACCCCAAAGAAGTGATCATGACCGGCGACATGATGCTGGAAAAGGTCTACCGCGAAGGCGACAAGCTGGTGGCGGTGCTGGAGAACGAATACACCGGCGCCAAGGAAGAACGCGTGGTCGATCAGGTGGTGGTGGAGAACGGCGTGCGGCCTGATGAGGAGCTGTACTACGCGCTGAAGGATGGCTCACGCAACAAGGGCCAGATCGATGTGGAGGCGCTGTTTGCCATCAAGCCACAGCCGATCCTCAGCCAGCCGGGCGAAGGTTACCTGCTGTATCGCATTGGCGACTGCGTGGCCCAGCGCAACGTGCATGCGGCGATCTACGACGCCTTGCGCCTGTGCAAGGACTTCTGATCGCACCGCCTTTCTAGAGGCGGGACTGGCCCCCTGTGTAGGAGCGGCCTTGTGTTGCGAAAGGGTCGCGTAGCGGCCCCAAGATCGCCATAGCAGCATAGATTTTGGGGCCGCTACGCAGCCCTTTCGCGACACAAGGCCGCTCCTACATGGGGTCCGCGCTGGCCTTCGGGGTGGCGCAAGAATCTAGCTGTTGTGGGAGCCTCCCATGTTGAACACCCTTCTACCCATCCTGCTGTTCGCTGCCCTTGGCCTGGCAGTGCTCGGCGCCCTGCGCCGGGTGCGCATGTGGCGGCGTGGCCGAGCCGCCAAGGTCGACCTGATCGGCGGCCTGCTGGCCATGCCGCGCCGTTACCTGGTGGACCTGCACCACGTGGTCGAGCGCGACAAGTACATGTCCAAGACCCACGTGGCCACGGCGGGCGGCTTCGTGCTGTCGGCGGCCCTGGCGATCCTGGTGCACGGCTTCGGCCTGCAGAGCAAAATCCTCGGCTACGCATTGCTGGTGGCCACGGTGATCATGTTCAGCGGTGCCATCTTTGTCTTCAAACGCCGCCTCAACCCGCCTTCGCGCCTGTCCAAGGGCCCGTGGATGCGCCTGCCGAAAAGCCTGCTGGCGTTTGCCGCGAGCTTCTTCATCGCCACACTGCCGGTCGCTGGCATCCTGCCGGCCAATACCGGCGGCTGGGTGATGGTCGTCGTGCTTGGCCTGGGCGTACTGTGGGGCGTGTCGGAGCTGTTCTTCGGCATGACCTGGGGCGGTCCGATGAAGCACGCCTTCGCCGGTGCCCTGCACCTGGCCTGGCACCGCCGTGCCGAGCGTTTTGGCGGCGGCCGTTCTACCGGCCTCAAGCCACTGGACCTGGAAGACCCGAATGCTCCGCTGGGCGTTGAAAAGCCGGTGGACTTCACCTGGAACCAGCTGCTGGGCTTCGATGCCTGCGTGCAGTGCGGTAAATGTGAGGCCATGTGCCCGGCCTTTGCCGCTGGCCAGCCGCTGAACCCGAAAAAACTCATCCAGGACATGGTCATCGGCCTGGCCGGGGGTACTGACGCCCAGTTCGCCGGCAGCCCGTACCCTGGCAAGCCGATTGGTGAACACGGCGGCAATCCGCACCAGCCGATCGTCAATGGCCTGGTCGACGCCGAAACGCTGTGGTCGTGCACCACCTGCCGTGCCTGCGTCGAGGAATGCCCGATGATGATCGAGCACGTCGATGCCATCGTCGACATGCGCCGCCACCTCACCCTGGAAAAGGGCGCCACCCCGAACAAGGGTGCCGAGGTGCTGGACAACCTGATCGCCACCGACAACCCTGGCGGCTTCGCCCCTGGCGGGCGCATGAACTGGGCCGCTGACCTGAACCTGCAACTGCTGTCGGAGGTGCAATCCACCGAAGTCCTGTTCTGGGTGGGCGATGGTGCCTTCGACATGCGCAACCAGCGCACCCTGCGCTCGTTCGTCAAAGTGCTCAAGGCTTCGGGCGTGGACTTCGCCGTGCTTGGCCTGGAAGAGCGCGACAGCGGTGACGTGGCGCGCCGCCTGGGCGACGAAGCGACCTTCCAGCAACTGGCCAAGCGCAACATCCAGACCCTGGGCAAGTACAAGTTCCAGCGCATCGTCACCTGCGACCCACACAGTTTCCATGTGCTGAAGAACGAATACGGCGCCCTGGGCGGCGACTACCAGGTGCAGCACCACAGCACCTACATCGCCGAACTGATCGCGGCCAAGAAGCTCAACCTCGGCCAGCACAAGGGCGGCAGCGTCACCTACCACGACCCGTGCTACCTGGGCCGCTACAACGGCGAGTACGAAGCCCCGCGCGAAGTGCTCAAGGCGTTGGGTATCGAAGTGCGCGAGATGCAGCGCTCGGGCTTCCGCTCCCGTTGCTGCGGTGGTGGTGGCGGTGCGCCGATCACCGACATCCCTGGCAAGCAGCGTATCCCGGACATGCGCATGGACGACATCCGCGAGACCGAGGCCGAGTTGGTGGCCGTGGGTTGCCCGCAGTGCACCGCCATGCTCGAAGGTGTGGTCGAGCCGCGCCCGCAGATCAAGGACCTGGCCGAGCTGGTGGCCGACGTGCTGATCGAAGAGGACGCGCCCACTGGCCCAAAGCCGCAAACGGCTAAACGTGAACCTGCGGAGGTGCACTGATGAGCGACATTATCCGCCGCGACCCACGCGCCGAGTGGATCGCCCGTAACCGCCTGCACCCGCTGCATGCGGCAATGCAGACACAGCAAACTCGCTGGATGGGGCCCAACGGCATCCTCCGCAAGAACCCCCATGCGATCGCCGCAGGCTTCATTGGCCCTGCCGGCATCAAGCGTATCGACCGCAGCGGCGCCCAGCAGGGCACCGGTGTGGGCGGGCGTCGCACGGCGGCCGCCGAGGTCACGCTGCCACTGCATCAGGTACCGGCACCGGCGTTCTACATCGCCGTGGTACCGGACATGGTCGGTGGCCGCCTGAGCAGCCACGACCGCGACCTGCTTGGCCTGGCCCACAGCCTGGCCGGCAGCGACGGTGCGGTGCTGGCGGTGGTTTTCAACGAGCACAAGGAAAGCAACTTTTCCACAGCCGGGGTCGACCGCCTGCTGGTCATCGAGGGCGAGGCTTTCGAAGGTTATGCACCGGAGCAACTGGTACAAGGCCTGCGGGCTGTGGATAACCAGTTTACCCCGCGCCACTGGCTATTGCCCGACAGCCGCACCGGTGGCGGCGAACTGGGTCGGCGCCTGGGCGCCGCGCTGGGTGAACGCCCGGCGACGCGGGTGTGGCAGGTCAAGGATGGTCAATGCATTGGCCGCGCCGGTGCCGGCCAGCAAGACCTGCAACGCACTGTGCCGCGCCTGATCCTGGCGTCGGCCGAGTGCGCCGAGCCCGTCAGCGAAACCCGCCACGAAGCCTTGCCGGTGGAGTTGTCCACAAGCGTGGCGCGCAGCCTGTCGCGTATCGAAGACCTCGGCTCGGTGGCCGTGGACCCGGCCACCATTGCCATGGCCGAGGCCGAGTTCATTGTCTCGGGTGGTAACGGGGTCAAGGACTGGGACCTGTACCACCAGGCCACCGCTGCCCTCGGTGCTACCGAAGGCGCTTCGCGGGTGGCGGTGGACGACGGGTTCATGCCGCGCAACCGCCAGGTGGGTGCTACCGGTACCTGGGTCACCGCGCGCGTGTACGTGGCTGTGGGTATCTCGGGCGCGATCCAGCACCTGCAGGGTATCGGTGCCTGCGACAAGGTGGTGGCGATCAACATGGACCCGGGCTGCGACATGATCAAACGGGCCGACCTGTCGGTAATTGGCGACAGTTCGGCGATTCTCAAGGCACTGATCGAGGCTGTGGACAACTTCCGCAGCGGCGGCCAGCGCGACGCGGCATAAGGGCACGAGCATGAGTACGAAAGTGATCAGCCTGGTTTCCATCGGTGCCCACCCAAGCTCTGGCCGCGCCCGCCGCGCCGAGCAGGATGCCCGCGCCGTGGAACTGGGTTTGCAACTGGCTGGGGATAACTTGCAGGTGGTGCATGCCGGCGACCCACAGGAAGAGGCGCTGCGCGCCTACCTGGGCATGGGCCTGGACCATCTGGATGTGCTGGAGCAGCCGGCTGGTGCCGATGTGCTCGGCGTGCTGGGGGATTACCTGCGCGATGCCGGGGCACAGCTGGTGCTGACAGGTAGCCAAGCCGAAACGGGTGAAGGATCGGGCATGTTGCCGTTTCTGCTGGCCGAAAAGCTCGGCTGGCCGTTGATCGTGGGGCTGGCCGAGGTGGAGTCGATCGACAATGGCACCGCCCAGGTATTGCAGGCGCTGCCGCGTGGCCAGCGGCGCCGGCTGAAAGTGCGCCTGCCGTTGCTGGCGACTGTGGATAACGCTGCGCCCAAGCCTCGCCAGAGTGCCTTCGGGCCGGCGCGTCGGGGTGTATTGGCGGCGCGTAATGTGGCCATCGTTGACGATGAACTGCTGGCTGAGGCCGAGCTGCAACCGGCGCGCCCGCGGCCCAAGCGGCTGAAGGTGATCAAGGCCAAGAGCGGTGCGGACCGGATGAAGGCGGCAACTGCCAAGGCCAGTGGTGGCGGCGGCAAGGTGCTGAAGGATGTTTCGCCACAGGAAGGCGCCGAGGCCATCCTCAAGCTGCTGGTGGAAGAGGGCGTTCTGCGCTGAAACCTTAAGCGGTCCCCGTGTAGGAGCGGCCTTGTGTCGCGATGGGCTGCGCAGCAGCCCCAGCGATCTTGAACCCGTTTCGAGATTTTGGGGCCGCGTTGCGGCCCATCGCGACACAAGGCCGCTCCTACACGTTTCAAGCCCTCATGGCCAATAGCCCAGTGCCTCGCTCACCCGCTCCCCCTCTGGCGGCTGTGCATAAGTCACTCCTGAAGAATGCCAAAGTAGTGGGCATTACCCATCACATTTCTGGAATTCGGGAAACTGGCAGCGTTATCTTCCTTTTTGCCCACGGAATCTGTTCGCCAATGTGTGGATAAAGTGTTGGCGCATGGCTGGGGGCCTTACGTGACGGTACTTGCAGGGTTTAGATCATAAAATGATCAGCTTTCAACCGGCGTGGTGGATGCTGCCGTTCTGGTTTCCGCCAGATTTTGCCCACAATCGCTGTTAGCGGGTCTGTGGATAATCTGTTCGGTAGCGGCTGGAAGCTCCGCAGATAAAGGCGGTGACTGGATCGATTAAAAAGTAACCAAATCATTCAAGAAGAGGCTATCGTGTTGATTTTGAGGGCTTTGAATCGCTTATCCACACCCGAATTGCAGAGAATGTGTCGGTTGCTCACAAACTCTGTTGGTGCCTCTGTGGACAATGTGTTTGCAGAGGGCTGGGAGCCTTTAAACATGAGGCCTTTAGAAAGTTGGTTAAAAAACAACCAGTACAGCACGGATCGGCATTCTTGATGGCTCAGCCTTTTTGCACAGACGCAGCGATCACTTCTGTGGATAACCAATGTCGTCCACCTGTTATTTTTGCCAGTTTCCAATTGCTCTCCAGGCGATTAGCGTTAATGCAATGACTTGGGAGTGGCGCGTATGTACTTGGTGCACCTGCTGGCGACCGATAGCCTGCGTTCTGTCATGAATGATTCGACTGATGTGCGACGGGCCTATACGGCTTATGGCCTGGTAAACATCCAAGGTGGGCCGATGAGTGCCTTCTGCGGTGAATACAGAGATCCCTTGGCGGGCTATTACCACCTGGGGAATGGGTATCGACAGTTCAATCCGGCGATCATGCGCTTCCATGGTCCGGATGGATTGAGCCCGTTCGGTGAGGGCGGGCTCAATGCGTACATGTATTGTGAGGCTGATCCGGTGAACCGTATTGATCCCAGTGGCAAAGTACCGATATCACTCTTGCAACGCCTACTGACGACGACGCTACATGTTGTCTCACCTACGGCGCTCATCTTTGGCCCTCCACCTAAAGGGGCGCTTGCGGTCAATGCCACCCGCCTAGCATTGATGGGGTCCACCACTACTGTCGCGGGGGCTGGGCTCGGTTTTGCTGGGGTCGCCGTAGCCCCTTATGTTTCTGCAACTGGAACCGGACTGCTGCTTGCGGGTGGGGTTACCCGCATAGCTAAGGCACTTTGGGACAACCGATCGGCGCTCTGGCAGAACATCAAGAATAACTCCAGATCGAATCTCAGAACAATTTTCAAAGGGCGAGTCGAGAAGAAAAAGAACAAGACAACCCCTCTGAACAGCCCGAAAAGGGTGTCGGTACAGGCGGTTTTTATGGTCGAGAATGAATTAACGAGGACGGGCTCAACCGTGAGTGCTTCAATTGCCACTCATACAACGGAGAATGGCGCGAATATCCGGCAAGCGTAGAGAGAAAGGCCAAGCCTGTGACTTATACACAGGCTTGGTTGGCGCACTTTACTGTGCCTGCACTTCTTTCAGATACGCCGCCGGCTCCGCCCCCAGGTTGTTCAGCATCCGCCCGCTGTACCAGTCGATGAAGTTCACCACGCCAAACTCGTAGGTTTTCGAGTACGGCCCTGGCTGGTAAGCCGTGGAGTTGATCCCGCGCTGGTTCTCTTCGGCCAGGCGGCGGTCCTGGTCGTTGGTGGCGTCCCACACCTTGCGCATGCGCTCAGGGTCGTAGTCCACACCTTCCACGGCGTCCTTGTGCACCAGCCATTTGGTGGTGACCATGGTCTCCTGGGCGCTGATCGGCCACACGGTGAACACGATCATGTGGTCGCCCATGCAGTGGTTCCAGGAGTGCGGCAGGTGCAGGATACGCATCGAGCCCAGGTCCGGGTTCTTGATGCGGCCCATCAGCTTCTGGCAGGCCTGCTTGCCGTCCATGGTCATCGACACGGTGCCCTTGAGCAGAGGCATGCGTACGATACGGTTACGCAGGCCGTGGCTCTTGTGCAGGTACGGGATCTTTTCGGCTTCCCAGGCGGCGGCGGAGGCGGCCACGTGGTCCTTGAATTCCTGGCTGGCGCGCGGGTCGTTGGTGTCGTCCCACTCCAGCAGGGTTTGCAGCAGCTCCGGGTGCGAGCCGCTGCAGTGGTAGCACTCGCGGTTGTTTTCCAGCACCAGCTTCCAGTTGGCCTTTTCCATCAAGGTGGTTTGCACCGCCACCTTGGTGTTCTCCATGTCGTACGGTTCCATGTAGTGTTCCAGGGTGGCCAGGAACTCGTCGATGGCGGGTGGGTTTTCCGCCAGGCTGATGAAGATGTAGCCACCAGCGACCTTCACGTTCACAGGCTTCAGACCGTACTGCTTCATGTCGAAGTCGGCGCCCATCTCGGTGCCCGCGAACAGCAGGCGGCCGTCCAGTTCATATGTCCACTGGTGGTAATGGCAGACCAACTTGGCCACTTTGCCTTTGTCGCTGACGCACAAGCGCGAACCGCGGTGCCGGCAGACGTTATGGAAGGCGTGCACCTTACCCTCGGCGCCACGCACCACCAGAATCGGGTTGTTGCCGATCTGCAGCGTGATGTAGTTGCCTTTTGCCGGAATTTCGCAAGTCATGCCGGCGATCAGCCATTCTTTCTGGAAGATCTCCTGCATGTCGATCTGGAACAGACGCTCGTCGGTGTAGAAAGGCTGGGGCAGCGAGTAGGTGCGCTCGCGGGTCTGCAGCATCTCGGCGGTGGCCTTGCGTGCAGGTTCCAGTGGATCGCCCAGGCTCAGGGTTGCGGTGACGTCCATCGTGTATTCCTCGGGGCCGTGTGCGGCCGGCAAAAGGTGGCTAATCGTTGTTGTGGTGCCGCAAGGCTGTCTATCGAAAAACAGCTAGTTGTTTTGCCGTGGAGTGTGCGTCCGAAGGCGCCGCGAACCGTATCCATGGGCGACATGGCCGATTTGAATTACGACGCGCCAGCCCTTGTAGCGCGGGGCTGGTCGCGATAAGCACGCCGATGTCGCTGGCAGGAATGTACGTCGCCCTCAGCTTGCGCATTATCCAAGCCATAAAAAGCCCAATAGTCGGCTGCTGGAGATGAACATGTCCGATACCTTCCTCAATCCGGTCACTACCCAGACCTGGGCCAACGGCCGCCACATCGTGCGCTGCGTCAAGGTCATCCAGGAGACCTGGGACGTGCGCACCTTCTGCTTCATGGCCGACCAGCCGATCATGTTCTTCTTCAAGCCGGGGCAGTTCGTTACCCTGGAGCTGGAGATCGAAGGCAAACCGGTGATGCGTTCCTACACCATTTCCAGTTCGCCGTCGGTGCCCTACAGCTTCTCGATCACCGTCAAGCGTGTGCCGGGCGGCCTGGTGTCCAACTTCCTGCACGACACCATGCACGAAGGCGCCGAGCTGCCGGTGCATGGCCCGGTGGGGTTGTTCAATGCCATCGACTTCCCGGCGGGCAAGGCGCTGTACCTGTCCGGCGGTGTGGGCATTACTCCGGTCATGTCGATGGCGCGCTGGTTCTACGACACCAACGCCAATGTCGACATGGTGTTCGTGCACAGCGCCCGCTCACCCAAGGACATCATCTACCACCGCGAGCTGGAACAGATGGCCTCGCGCATCCCCAACTTCAGCCTGCACATCATTTGCGAGAAGCACGGCCTGGGCGAGCCATGGGCGGGTTATCGCGGTTACCTGAACCAGCGGCTGATGGAACTGATTGCACCGGACTACATGGAACGCGTGGTGTTCTGCTGCGGCCCGACGCCTTACATGACGGCGGTAAAGCGCATGCTCGAAGCGGTCGGCTTCGACATGAAGAACTACCACGAGGAATCGTTCGGTGCCACGCCGGCCGAGGCCAAGGCCGATGCGGTCGAGCATGCCGAGCAGGCAGCCGAAGCGCCGGAGCTGGATGTGTCCGACCTTAACCTGGTGGAGTTCATCGGCAGCGAGAAGAGCATTCGCATTGCCCCAGGCGAGACCGTGCATGCGGCGGCGGCCAAGGTTGGCCTGATGATCCCGAAAGCCTGCGGCATGGGCATTTGCGGCACTTGCAAGGTGCTCAAGCTGGGCGGCGAAGTGGAAATGGAGCACAACGGCGGCATTACCGAGGAGGACGAAGCCGAGGGCTACATCCTGTCGTGCTGCAGTGTGCCGAAAGGGGATGTGCGGATCGATTACTGACCCGATAGTACCTGGGGCCGCAAAGCGCCCCCAGGTACTTCAGGTCAGGTACGGAACCGTGCCACCAACCCATTCAGGTCCACGGCCAGGCGCGACAATTCAGCACTCGCCGCACTGGTCTGATGCGCCCCGGTGGCACTCTGCACCGACAGGTCGTTGATGTTCACCAGGTTGCGGTCCACTTCCCGCGCCACCTGCGCCTGTTCCTCCGCCGCGCTGGCAATCACCAGGTTACGCTCGTTGATCTGCGCCACCGCGCCGGCAATGGTGTCCAGTGCCATGCCCGCGCCACGGGCGATGTTCAGGGTGGATTCGGCACGCTCGGTGCTGGTGCGCATCGACTCCACAGCTTCCTCCGTGCCCCCTTGAATACTGCCGATCATCCGCTCGATTTCGCTGGTCGACTGCTGGGTGCGGTGGGCCAATGCCCGAACTTCATCCGCCACAACGGCAAAACCACGGCCCGCTTCGCCAGCACGTGCGGCCTCGATGGCGGCGTTCAGCGCCAGCAGGTTGGTTTGGTCGGCCAGGCCACGGATCACGTCGAGGACCTTGCCAATGTCGCGCGACTGCTCGGCCAGGTGAGTGATCAATTTGGCAGTGGCCTGCACATCGCCGCTCATGCGCTCGATGGCGCCCACGGTCTCCATCACCAGGTCACGGCCGTCGCCGGTGGAGCGGCTGGCTTCACTGGAGGCTTCCGAAGTGCTCACGGCATTGCGCGCTACTTCCTCCACAGCGCTGGTCATTTCGGTCACGGCCGTGGCGGCCTGTTCAATCTCGTTGTTCTGCTGTTGCAGGCCGCGGGCGCTTTCGTCGGTGACGGCGTTCAGCTCTTCGGCCGCCGAGGCCAGCTGGGTGGCGGAGCCAGCGATCTGTTGCAGGGTGTCGCGCAACTTGTCCTGCATGCGGGCCATGGCGCGCAGCAGGCGAGCGGCTTCGTCGGTGCCTTCGGCACGGATGATGTGGGTCAGGTCACCGTCGGCGACCTGTTCGGCGCTTTTGAGCGCATCTTCGATCGGTTTGACGATGCTGCGGGTCAGCAGGAAGGCGCAGGCGAACGTCAGGACGGTGGCGGCAACCAGCAGGCCGATCACCAGGGCGAAAGCAGCGGCGTACTGGCTGGCGGCCTTGTCATTGGTGGCGCGGGTCTGGTCGGTGTTGATGCGTACCAGGGTGTCCATGACCTTGTTGATCTGCTCTGAGTTGGCCAGCAAATCGCGGTTGAGCAGGTCGCGCAATTCGTCCAGGCGGTCGGCCTGGCTCAGTGTGCGCATGCGCGCTTCCAACTGGCGGTATTGGTTGAGCAACAGGCCGTACTGGTCGAACGCGGCCTGTTCGTCGGCGGCACCGATCATCGGCAGGTAAGCCTGGCGCGCGCGGTCGATCTGGCTGTTGCGCTGGTCCAGCAGGTTGAGGGTATCGCGTTGGGTTTCCGGTTCGCGGTTGAGCAGCAGGCGGTAGGAAAGCGTGCGCATGCGCAGGTTCAGCGCGGTGAGTTCGTCGAGGATCTTGATGCTGGGCACACTGACTTGCTCGATGGCAACGCCAGCCTGGCGGATGTTGCCCATCTGCACCAGGGAGAAGATACCAAGGCCGAGCATCAGCAGGCCGATAAGCGCGAAGCCGAGCAGCGCGCGCGGGGCGATATTCATGTTGCGTAGGGACATGGAGAGGAGGATCCAGGCAAGGGGGAAAGTGCGACAAAACATGACTTGCCGGGCTATCGGTCGTGACCGGCCAGTCTTGAGTGCGACCGGCAAAAATTGTGAGGTAGCTAACCTTTTCCTGACCGGCGGTTGACTCAGGTCGGAACAAGGGGGCGGTTACCCTGTCAATCTGCGGGTTCGACACCTTATGAATCCGATATTTAATGGCGATGGGCGGCACTTTTCTTTATCGTGTGCGCCCCTCGCAACAACCTGAGATAGACCCATGCTGGAAGCTTCCCTGAATCAAATCGAGCAACTGGTCAGCGACCTGATGCAGAAAAACGCTCAACTCACCGAGCAGAACACCGCCCTCGGCCAGGAACTGGCCCAGGCCAAGGAAGAGAACGAAACCCTGCAGCTGTCGCTGATGGAGCAGGAAGAGAAGAACGGCGCTACCGCAGCGCGCATCCAGGCCCTGGTCGAGCGCGCCAGCGCGGGCGTTGTCGGCGCATGAGACTGCAAGAGCAGCCGATCAATGTGGTGTCGATTCTCGGCATCGACTATTCGATCAAGGCGCCCGAAGGTCAGGAAGAAACCCTGGCCCAGGCGGTACGGATGCTCAACACTGCCCTGAACGAAACCAAGCGTCAGTACCCGACCCTGATCGGCGACAAGCTGTTGGTGCTGGCTGCCCTCAACCTGTGCTCCAAGCAGGTTGAGCTGCAGAAAGAGCATCAGCAGACCCTAGCGCGTACCCAGGCGCAGATCGACGCCACGGTGGACGCCATCGTGCGGACCATTGCAGAGTCCTGATCGATAGCTGGGGGCGCTTCGCGCCCCTTTCGCGACACAAGGCCGCTCCTACAACAGTTATACGTTTCCCTGTAGGAGCGGCCGTGTGTCGCGATGGGCTGCACAGCAGCCCCAAAGGCCCAACTCATTGTTCCAGGTCACTGGATTAACTGGATACGCAAGTGTATACACTTTCCGCAAAACAATAATGTGCGGGGAGTAGGGCATGCGTATCTGGCGTAAGAGCATCCAGTGGCAATTGATCACCAGCATGGGCGCCGCCTTGCTGGCGAGCATCCTGGTCGTGGTCGTCATCTTCACCGTGGCGCTCAACCGCCTCACCGAGCGCTACCTGGTCGACACTGCCTTGCCAGCCAGTATCGAAGCCATCCGCAACGACATCGAACGCATGCTCGGCCAGCCTTTGGTGGCAGCGGCAGACATCGCCGGCAACACCTTGCTGCGTGACTGGCTGGCGGCTGGTGAAGAGCCCGCCCAGGCAGCGCAATTCACCGAATACCTGACCGCCGCCAAGCAGCGCAACCAGGCCTTCACTGCCCTGTTCGCGGCGACTGAAACCGGCCACTACTACAACGAGAACGGCCTGGACCGCACCCTCAGCCGCAGCAACCCCAAGGACAAGTGGTTCTACGGCTACATCGATAGCGGCGCCGAGCGGTTGATCAACATCGACATCGATGGTGCCACCGGCGAGCTGGCGCTGTTCATCGATTACCGCGTGGAAAAAAATGGCCAGCTGGTCGGCGTGGCCGGCATGGGCCTGCGCATGACCGAGCTGTCGAAGCTGATCCACGATTTCAGTTTCGGCGAACACGGCAAAGTGTTTCTGGTGCGCAACGATGGCCTGATCCAGGTGCATCCAGACGCAGCCTTCAGTGGTAAACGCCAGCTCACCGAGCAGCTTGGGGCGGACGCAGCCAAGGGTGTCATGACCGGAGGCGAGGGGCTGCGCAGCCGCCGCTTCAGCCGTGACGGCGAAAGCTACCTGGCGCTTGGTTTGCCACTGCGCGACCTTAACTGGACCCTGGTGGCCGAAGTGCCAGAGTCGGAAATCTATGCACAAATGCATCAGGCCGTCTGGTTGACCAGCCTGATCGGTGGCGCCGTGGCCCTGCTGTCACTGCTGCTGGTGGTGCTGTTGGCGCGTGGCCTGGTACGGCCGATCCGCCGCGTCACCGGCGCGTTGGTGCAGATTGGCAGCGGCGCAGGAGACCTCAGCCACCGCCTGGATGATTCGCGCCAGGATGAGTTGGGCGATCTGGCCCGGGGGTTCAACCGCTTTCTCGACAGCCAGCGCAGCCTTATCGGTGAGGTGTTGAGCACCTCCGAGCGGCTGCACCGGGCCGTAGAGCAGGTAACTCAGGTGGTGGACAACACGGCCGAGCGCTCGGGGCGGCAGCAAGAGATGACCGAAATGGTCGCTACTGCCGTGCACGAGATGGGCCTGACCGTGCAGGACATCGCCCGCAATGCCGGCGATGCGGCGCAAGCCTCGCAGTCGGCGCGGGACGAGGCGTTGCAGGCGCGCGAGGTGGTGCAACGCTCGATTCGGGGTATCGAGGGCATGTCGGGCGACATCGGCAAGGCTGCCGATGCAGTCACTCAGTTGGCCGACGAAGTCGCCTCGATCGATGAAGTTCTAGCGGTTATCCGTAGTATTTCCGAGCAGACCAATTTGCTGGCACTTAACGCGGCTATCGAGGCTGCGCGGGCAGGGGAAATGGGGCGCGGTTTTGCCGTGGTGGCCGATGAGGTGCGCACGCTGGCCCGGCGCACACAGCTGTCCACCGACGAAGTGCAGCAGATGATCCAGCGCCTGAAGCAGGGCGCGGGGTCGGCGGTGAGTTCGATGCAGGCGGGGCAGCAGGCGACTGGCAGTGGTGTGGAGTCGAGCCAGCGCACCGGGGCGTCGCTGGGCGCGATTACCGACCAGGTGGAGCACATCAGTGATATGAACCATCAGGTGGCCACGGCGACGGAAGAGCAGTCGGCAGTGACCGAGGAAATCAACCGGACGGTGCAGGGGATTTCCGACCTGGCGCGGGAAACGGCGGCGGAGGTGCAAGGGTGTCGCGAGGAGTGCCAGGCGTTGCGTGGGTTGGCTGATGATCTGGCGCGGCAGATGGGTGGGTTCAGGCTTTAGATTGCTGGGGCCGCTTTGCGGCCCTTGGAGGGCAAAGCCCTCCCAGCATGCTTTCAGGCGGTAATGATGCTACGGATATCCGCCGCAAGCTCGCGCACGCGCGCTTCCTCGGTATCCCACGAACACATGAAGCGCGCCCCGCCGCTACCAATGAAGGTATAGAACCGCCACCCCTTGCCCCGCAGCGCTTCGATCGCATGCTCCGGCATCTGCAGGAACACCCCGTTGGCCTCCACCGGGAACATCAGCTCCACCGCTGGCAAGTCACTCACCAGCGAGGCCAGCAGCTGCGCGCAATGGTTGGCGTGGTTGCCATGGCGCAACCAGGCGCCATCTTCCAGCAGGCCCACCCAGGGGGCCGACAAAAAGCGCATTTTCGACGCCAGTTGCCCGGCTTGCTTGCAGCGGTAGTCGAAGTCTTCGGCCAGCTGGCGGTTGAAGAACAGGATCGCCTCACCCACCGCCATGCCGTTCTTGGTGCCGCCAAAGCACAGCACATCGACGCCGGCCTTCCAGGTCAGCTCGGCCGGGCTGCAGCCCAGGAACGCGCAGGCATTGGTAAAGCGCGCGCCGTCCATGTGCAGGTTCAGGCCCAGCTCCTTGCAGGTGGCGCTGATCGCCTTCAGCTCGTCGGGGCGGTACACCGTGCCCACTTCAGTGGCCTGGGTAATGGTCACCACGCGGGGCTTGGGGTAGTGGATGTCTTGGCGCTTGAGCGCCACTTCGCGGATCGACTGCGGCGTCAGCTTGCCGTTGACGCTGGCCGCCGTCAGCAGTTTGGAGCCGTTGGAGAAGAACTCCGGCGCGCCGCATTCATCGGTTTCGACGTGGGCGGTCTCGGAGCAGATCACGCTGTGGTAGCTCTGGCACAGCGAGGCCAGGGCCAGGGAGTTGGCGGCAGTTCCGTTGAAGGCGAAGAACACCTCGCAGTCGGTTTCGAACAGGTTGCGGAAGTATTCCGAGGCGCGCTCGGTCCACTGATCGTCGCCATAGGCGCGGTCGTGGCCGTGGTTGGCCTTCTCCATCGCTGCCCAGGCTTCGGGGCAGATACCGGAATAGTTGTCGCTGGCGAATTGTTGGCTCTTATCTGTCATGACACGGTCCTGTGAACGACGCAGAACAGCACTCTAAACCATCGATTCAGCGGTTGCCTATACAAGCTGTGCATTGGCGGATTTCTGGGTTATCTGTGCTGGCCTCTTCGCGGGTAAACCCGCTCCCACAGGGATACCACAAGCCTTCAGAGCACCACCGTACCTGTGGGAGCGGATTCACCCGCGAAAGGGCCGGCACAAACGGCACAACAACGAATGTCGTAAACGCGCCATTGCAAGGCGTGCGCAGGCATCTGACCCGACCCCGCCAGTCATACCATCGCCACAAAGGGCCACAGTGCCTTACGACAAAAAACGATCGCTGCCGGGAGATACACGATGTTCAGCAAGCAAGACCAGATCCAGGGTTACGACGACGCACTGCTGGCGGCGATGAATGCCGAAGAACAGCGCCAGGAAGATCACATCGAGCTGATCGCCTCGGAGAACTACACCAGCAAGCGCGTCATGCAGGCCCAAGGCAGCGGCCTCACCAACAAATACGCCGAAGGCTACCCGGGCAAGCGCTACTACGGTGGCTGCGAGCACGTGGACAAGGTAGAAGCCCTGGCCATCGAGCGCGCCAAGCAGCTGTTCGGTGCCGACTACGCCAACGTCCAGCCGCACTCCGGCTCGTCGGCCAACGGCGCGGTCTACCTGGCCCTGCTGCAGGCCGGTGACACCATCCTCGGCATGAGCCTGGCCCACGGCGGCCACCTGACCCACGGCGCCAAAGTGTCGTCCTCGGGCAAGCTGTACAACGCTGTGCAATACGGCATCGACACCAACACCGGCCTGATCGACTACGACGAAGTCGAGCGCCTGGCGGTCGAGCACAAGCCGAAAATGATCGTTGCCGGTTTCTCGGCTTACTCCAAGACCCTCGACTTCCCTCGCTTCCGCGCCATCGCCGACAAGGTCGGTGCGCTGCTGTTCGTCGACATGGCCCACGTTGCCGGCCTGGTTGCCGCTGGCCTGTACCCGAACCCGATCCCGTTCGCCGACGTGGTCACCACCACCACCCACAAGACCCTGCGTGGCCCGCGTGGTGGCCTGATCCTGGCGAAGTCCAACGAAGAGATCGAGAAGAAGCTCAACGCCGCTGTATTCCCAGGCGCCCAGGGCGGCCCGTTGATGCACGTCATCGCCGCCAAGGCCGTGTGCTTCAAGGAAGCGCTGGAGCCAGGCTTCAAGGCCTACCAGCAGCAAGTGATCGAAAACGCCCAGGCCATGGCCCAGGTGTTCATCGACCGTGGCTACGACGTGGTGTCTGGTGGCACCGACAACCACCTGTTCCTGGTCAGCCTGATCCGTCAGGGCCTTACCGGTAAAGATGCCGACGCCGCCCTGGGCCGCGCGCACATCACCGTCAACAAGAACGCCGTGCCGAACGACCCGCAGTCGCCGTTCGTCACCTCGGGCCTGCGCATCGGCACCCCGGCCGTCACCACCCGTGGCTTCAAGGTCGCCCAGTGCGTGGCCCTGGCCGGCTGGATCTGCGACATCCTCGACAACCTCGGTGACGCAGACGTCGAAGCCGATGTGGCGAAGAACGTCGCGGCGCTGTGCGCAGATTTCCCTGTTTACCGCTGAGTGGAGTCACACACCATGCAACGTTACTCGGGCTTCGGCCTTTTCAAGCACTCCCTCAGCCACCACGAGAACTGGCAGCGCATGTGGCGCACGCCAACCCCTAAAAAGGTGTACGACGTGGTCATCGTCGGCGGTGGCGGCCATGGCTTGGCCACGGCCTACTACCTGGCCAAAGAGCACGGCATCACCAACGTCGCCGTGATCGAGAAGGGTTACCTGGGCGGCGGCAACACCGCCCGTAACACCACCATCGTGCGTTCCAACTACCTGTGGGACGAGTCGGCCCACCTGTACGAGCACGCCATGAAGCTGTGGGAGGGTCTGTCCCAGGACCTCAACTACAACGTGATGTTCTCCCAGCGCGGCGTCTACAACCTGTGCCACACCTTGCAGGACATGCGTGACTCCGAGCGCCGTGTCAGCGCCAACCGCCTGAACGGCGTGGATGGCGAGCTGCTGAACACCGCCCAGGTCGCGGCCGAAATCCCGTACCTGGACTGCTCGAAGAACACCCGTTACCCGATCCTTGGCGCAACCGTGCAGCGCCGTGGCGGCGTGGCCCGTCACGATGCCGTGGCCTGGGGCTTCGCCCGTGCTGCCGACGCCCTGGGCGTTGACCTGATCCAGCAAACCGAAGTGATCGGCTTCCGCAAGGAAAACGGCGCGGTCATCGGCGTGGAAACCAACAAAGGCTTCATCGGCGCCAAGCGCGTCGGCGTAGTCACCGCTGGTAACTCCGGGCACATGGCCAAGCTGGCCGGCTTCCGCCTGCCGCTGGAATCGCACCCGCTGCAAGCGCTGGTATCCGAGCCGATCAAGCCGATCATCGACAGCGTGATCATGTCCAACGCCGTACACGGCTACATCAGCCAGTCCGACAAGGGCGACCTGGTGATCGGTGCCGGTATCGACGGCTGGGTCGGCTACGGCCAGCGCGGTTCGTACCCGGTGATCGAGCACACCCTGCAGGCCATCGTCGAAATGTTCCCCAACCTCTCGCGCGTGCGCATGAACCGCCAGTGGGGCGGCATCGTCGACACCTCGCCGGACGCCTGCCCGATCATCACCAAGACCCCGGTCAAGAACATGTTCTTCAACTGCGGTTGGGGCACTGGCGGCTTCAAGGCGACCCCGGGTTCGGGCAACGTCTTCGCCGCGAGCCTGGCCAAGGGCGAAATGCACCCATTGGCCGCGCCGTTCTCCATGGACCGTTTCTACAACGGCGCACTGATCGACGAACACGGCGCCGCCGCCGTCGCCCACTAACCGGAGACACCGTCATGTTGCATATTTTTTGTCCCCACTGCGGCGAGCTGCGCTCCGAAGAAGAGTTCCACGCCTCTGGCCAGGCGCACATCGCCCGCCCGCTGGACCCTAACGCCTGCTCCGACGAGGAGTGGGGTACCTACATGTTCTACCGTGACAACCCGCGCGGTATTCACCATGAACTGTGGGACCACGTTGCCGGCTGCCGCCAGTACTTCAACGTCACTCGCGACACCGTGACCTACGAAATTCTGGAAACCTACAAGATTGGCGAGAAGCCGCAAGTGACCGCCAATGGTAAAGCGGCGAACGCACCGTCGACCGTCAAAGGCCAAGGGGAAAAAGTATGAGCCAGACCTATCGCCTCGCCAGCGGCGGCCGTATCGACCGCAGCAAGGTCCTGAACTTCACCTTCAACGGCAAGACCTACCAGGGTTATGCCGGCGACAGCCTGGCCGCCGCGTTGCTGGCCAACGGTGTCGACATCGTTGGCCGCAGCTTCAAGTACTCGCGCCCACGCGGCATCATCGCCGCCGGCACCGAAGAGCCGAACGCCATCCTGCAGATCGGCTCCAGCGAAGCCACCCAGATCCCTAACGTGCGTGCCACCCAGCAGGCGCTGTACGCAGGCCTGGTCGCCACCAGCACCAACGGCTGGCCGAACGTCAACAACGACGTCATGGGCATCCTCGGCAAGGTAGGCGGCAGCATGATGCCGCCGGGCTTCTACTACAAAACCTTCATGTACCCGAAATCGTTCTGGATGACGTACGAGAAGTACATCCGTAAGGCCGCAGGCCTTGGCCGTGCGCCGCTGCAGAACGACCCGGACAGCTACGACTACATGAACCAGCACTGCGACGTGCTGATCGTCGGCGCCGGCCCTGCTGGCCTGGCCGCCGCACTGGCCGCTGCGCGCAGCGGTGCCCGCGTGATCCTGGCCGACGAGCAGGAAGAGTTCGGCGGTAGCCTGCTCGACACCCGCGAAACCCTTGACGGCAAGCCTGCCGCCGACTGGGTCAACGCCGTGGTCAAAGAGTTGGAAGGCCTGCCGGAAGTAACCCTGCTGCCACGTGCCACGGTCAACGGCTACCACGACCATAACTTCCTGACCATTCACGAGCGCCTCACCGACCACCTCGGCGACCGCGCCCCGATCGGCCAGGTTCGCCACCGCGTGCACCGTGTGCGTGCCAAGCGTGTGGTACTGGCGCCTGGCGCCCATGAGCGCCCGTTGGTGTATGGCAACAACGACGTGCCGGGCAACATGCTGGCCGGTGCCGTGTCCACCTACGTTCGCCGCTACGGTGTGGCCCCTGGCCGCAAGCTGGTGCTGTCGACCAACAACGACCATGCCTACCGCGCCGCGCTGGACTGGCACGACGCCGGCCTGCAGGTGGTCGCCATCGCTGATGCCCGCCACAACCCACGTGGCTCGCTGGTTGAAGAGGCCCGTGCAAAAGGCATTCGCATCCTCACTTCCAGCGCCGTGGTCGAGGCCAAAGGCAGCAAGCACGTCACCGGCGCCCGCGTGGCGGCCATCGATGTGCAGGCGCACAAAGTCACCAGCCCAGGCGAAACCCTCGAGTGTGACCTGATCGCGTCCTCGGGCGGTTACAGCCCGATCGTCCACCTCGCCTCGCACTTGGGCGGTCGCCCGGTATGGCGTGACGACATTCTCGGCTTCGTGCCGGGCGATGCACCGCAGAAACGCGAATGCGTCGGGGGCATCAACGGTGTCTACGCCCTTGGCGATGTGATTGCCGATGGTTTCGAAGGCGGTGTGCGCGCAGCTACCGAAGCGGGCTTCAAGGCAACCGTTGGCACCCTGCCAAAAACCGTAGCGCGCAAGGAAGAGGCCACCGTGGCATTGTTCCAGGTGCCGCACGACAAAGGCACCAAAGGGCCGAAGCAGTTCGTCGACCAGCAGAACGACGTGACTGCAGCGGGTATCGAGCTGGCCACCCGTGAAGGCTTCGAGTCGGTCGAGCACGTCAAGCGCTACACCGCGCTGGGCTTCGGTACCGACCAGGGCAAACTGGGCAACATCAACGGCCTGGCCATCGCCGCCCGTTCGATCGGCATCACCATCCCGGAAATGGGCACCACCATGTTCCGCCCCAACTACACGCCGGTCACCTTCGGCGCGGTAGCGGGCCGTCACTGTGGTCACCTGTTCGAGCCCGTGCGCTTCACTGCCTTGCATGCCTGGCACGTGAAGAACGGCGCCGAGTTCGAAGACGTCGGCCAGTGGAAGCGCCCGTGGTACTTCCCGAAAGCCGGCGAAGACATCCATGCCGCCGTGGCCCGTGAATGCAAGGCCGTACGCGACAGCGTGGGCCTGCTGGACGCCTCGACCCTGGGCAAGATCGACATCCAGGGCCCGGACGCCCGTGAGTTCCTCAACCGCATCTACACCAACGCCTGGACCAAGCTCGACGTGGGCAAGGCCCGCTACGGCCTGATGTGCAAGGAAGACGGTATGGTCTTCGACGACGGCGTAACCGCCTGCGTCGGCGACAACCACTTCATCATGACCACCACCACCGGCGGCGCCGCGCGCGTGCTGCAGTGGATGGAGCTGTACCACCAGACTGAATGGCCGGAGCTGAAGGTGTACTTCACCTCGGTCACCGACCACTGGGCCACCATGACCCTGTCCGGCCCCAACAGCCGCAAGCTGCTGAGCGAGCTGACCGACATCGACATGGACAAGGAAGCCTTCCCGTTCATGACCTGGAAGGAAGGCAACGTTGGCGGCGTACCGGCCCGTGTGTTCCGTATCTCGTTCACCGGCGAGCTGTCGTACGAAGTCAACGTGCAGGCCAACTACGCCATGGGCGTGCTGGAACAGATCATCGAGGCCGGCAAGAAGTACAACCTGACCCCGTATGGCACCGAGACCATGCACGTACTGCGTGCCGAGAAGGGCTTCATCATCGTTGGCCAGGACACCGACGGTTCGATGAACCCGGACGACCTGAACATGAGCTGGTGCGTTGGCCGCAACAAACCGTTCTCGTGGATCGGCCTGCGTGGCATGAACCGCGAAGACTGCGTGCGTGAGAACCGCAAGCAGCTGGTAGGCCTGAAGCCGGTCGACCCGACCAAGTGGCTGCCGGAAGGCGCTCAGTTGGTATTCGACCCGAAACAGCCGATCCCGATGGACATGGTTGGCCACGTCACCTCCAGCTATGCCTCCAACTCCCTGGGCTACTCGTTTGCCATGGGTGTGGTCAAAGGCGGCCTCAAGCGCATGGGCGAGCGAGTCTACTCGCCGCAGGCGGATGGCAGCGTGATCGAGGCGGAGATCGTGTCTTCGGTGTTCTTCGATCCGAAGGGTGAGCGGCAGAACGTCTAAAGGCCCCCGGATGGCAAACGGTGCCGGGCTGGTAATGAGGGCCCTGTGGGAGCGGGTTCACCCGCGAAGAGGGCGGTGAATCCACCCTCGCATTCGCGGGTAAACCCGCTCCCACAGGATGCACCACCCGCCATGGCACCGCATGCGACCTACAGAATTCAAGGCAGGTAAGAAATGAGCGCTATCAACGTCTTCCAGCAAAACCCCGGCGCCGAGGCCAAGGCCCAGTCGCCACTGCACCACGCCGACCTGGCCAGCCTGGTTGGCAAAGGCCGCAAGAACGCAGGCGTGACCCTGCGTGAACGCAAGTTCCTCGGCCACCTCACCCTTCGCGGTGATGGCCACAACCCGGAATTCGCCGCCGGCGTGCACAAGGCCCTGGGCCTGGAGCTGCCCGTGGCGCTGACCGTGGTCGCCAACAACGACATGTCGCTGCAATGGGTTGGCCCCGACGAGTGGCTGCTGATCGTGCCCGGCGGCCAGGAACTGGCGGTCGAGCAAAAGCTGCGCGCGGCCCTCGACGGCCAGCATATCCAGGTGGTCAACGTCAGCGGCGGGCAAAGCCTGCTGGAGCTGCGCGGCCCGAACGTGCGCGAAGTGCTGATGAAGTCCACCAGCTATGATGTTCACCCGAACAACTTCCCGGTGGGCAAGGCTGTCGGCACTGTGTTCGCCAAGTCGCAACTGGTGATCCGCCGCACCGCCGAAGACACCTGGGAGCTGGTGATTCGCCGCAGCTTCGCCGACTACTGGTGGCTGTGGCTGCAGGACGCTTCGGCCGAGTACGGCCTGAGCATCGAGGCTTAAGGAGAGCAGAACATGAGTCGGGCACCGGATACCTGGATTCTCACCGCCGACTGCCCGAGCATGCTCGGCACCGTCGACGTGGTGACGCGTTACCTCTTCGAGCAGCGCTGCTACGTGACGGAGCACCACTCCTTCGATGACCGGCAGTCTGGACGGTTCTTCATTCGCGTGGAGTTCCGTGCCCCTGATGGCTTCGACGAGGACGGCTTTCGCGCCGGCCTCGCCGAGCGCAGCGAAGCGTTCGGCATGGCTTTCGAGCTGACCGCCCCGAACCACCGCCCCAAGGTGGTGATCATGGTGTCCAAGGCCGACCACTGCCTGAACGACTTGCTGTATCGCCAGCGCATCGGCCAGCTGGGCATGGACGTGGTCGCGGTGGTGTCCAACCACCCCGACCTCGAACCCCTGGCCCAGTGGCACAAGATTCCCTACTACCACTTTGCCCTCGACCCCAAGGACAAGCCTGGGCAAGAGCGCAAAGTGCTGCAGGTGATTGAGGAGACCGGCGCCGAGCTGGTCATCCTTGCCCGCTACATGCAGGTGTTGTCGCCCGAGCTGTGCCGGCGCCTGGATGGCTGGGCGATCAACATTCACCATTCGTTGTTGCCTGGGTTCAAGGGTGCCAAACCTTATCACCAGGCGTACAACAAGGGCGTGAAGATGGTTGGGGCCACGGCGCACTACATCAATAACGACCTGGACGAAGGGCCGATCATTGCCCAGGGCGTGGAGGTGGTGGACCACAGCCACTACCCGGAAGACCTGATTGCCAAAGGGCGCGATATCGAATGCCTGACACTGGCGCGGGCGGTCGGTTACCACATTGAACGGCGGGTGTTCCTGAACGCTAATCGGACCGTGGTGCTTTGAGCAAATAAACAGAGTTAATGACCCCATGATATGGGGTAATGGCTGGCAGCCTGAGCGTTAGGGTAACTGTCCATCCATTTCCGTATCTCTGCATTTTTTATATCTATACGTTGTATGGTTTGCAAATATTCATCCACGTCATCAGTGTACCAAAGCTTCATATCAAGTTTCCGTACAAGGAATTCATCAAACTCAATAAATCCTTGTGCTTTAATATTTTTTCTCATGTCACGTACTGGTTCGGCTCTGCCAAAGTGGATATCTAAATCGGAGTAGGCATCGTAGCCCGAACTGGGGGCAGCACTGATTTTTCTTTGAAGAGAATACCTAGGACCGCCTATACTACTCACGCCGCTACTACTACGGCTCATCGCTGGTCTCATTGCAATAAAATTGGCACCAGCACCAGCACCAGCACCAGCACCAGCACCAGCACCAGCATTGCTCGAACTGCTCGAACTGCTCGAACTGCTCGAACTGCTCCAACTTCTATGGCGACTGTTTAGTTCCATGGAGGGTTGCTGTATGACATGAGAACTGTTCAGTCGCTTTGACACCCACCTATAGAGTTTGACAAAAGGCCGGAAAATTATTGGCGCGTGTCCTGATGGGTCGGTTTTGTTTACGGGGTCACCGGCACAATAACCGTAGGAATTTATCCCTCCGCCTCCAAAAGGGCTTGATCTGTCGCTACTCAAAAAGCGCATGAGCTGTGGGTAGTACAGTCTATATCCGTTACCCAGGAGGTAACCGGCGGGTAGAGGGCTCAATCGCTCGCCGTTAAAGCCGAGAGGGGGCTCAAGCCCTTGTTGTGATGTGCTGAATCCGTAGACGGTATACGCAATAGGTTTCTTGCTCTTTGATGTGGGGTTGAGCGTCGAGATGTGGCGGCTTTTATTAGGTGGTGGTGTATTGTTGCCTTTTTCGATCGACATTTTAATCTTCCCATTTGTAGTGTGCAAACAGCTGTTGCAAGCGTATTCCATAACATGTGGTTCCACACCTATCAAAAATGCTAGTTTTTGCGATTTCAGGCTAGTGCTTGCAATGGATTTCCGACGGCCACCTGAGCCGAAGAGCTTCTGTATGCGTCGGCGCAAACAGGTATCTCTCTGTCGCTTCCAGTCAGCGCATCTTGGCCCATCAGGCCCACAATTCCCCTCATTCCAGAAACACATGCCGCCCATGGATGGCGGCGCGTTCAACCACCGCTGCATAAATAAAAATCAAGCGAGGTAAGAGCATGTCTGGCAATCGTGGAGTGGTATATCTCGGCGCCGGCAAGGTCGAAGTGCAGAAGATCGACTACCCGAAAATGCAGGACCCGCGCGGCAAGAAGATCGAACACGGCGTCATCCTCAAGGTGGTCTCCACCAACATCTGCGGCTCCGACCAGCACATGGTCCGTGGCCGTACCACTGCCCAGGTCGGCCTGGTTCTGGGCCATGAAATCACTGGTGAAATCGTCGAGAAGGGCAGCGACGTCGAGCGCATGCAGATCGGCGACCTGGTATCGGTACCGTTCAACGTCGCCTGTGGCCGCTGCCGCTCGTGCAAAGAGATGCACACCGGTGTTTGCCTCACCGTTAACCCAGCCCGTGCTGGTGGTGCCTACGGCTATGTCGACATGGGCGACTGGACCGGCGGCCAGGCTGAATACGTGCTGGTGCCTTACGCCGACTTCAACCTGCTGAAACTGCCAGAGCGCGACAAGGCCATGGAAAAGATCCGTGACCTGACTTGCCTCTCCGACATCCTGCCAACCGGCTACCACGGTGCCGTGACTGCTGGCGTAGGCCCAGGCAGCACCGTTTACGTCGCGGGCGCTGGGCCAGTCGGCCTGGCCGCCGCTGCCTCGGCCCGCCTGCTGGGCGCTGCCTGCGTGATCGTGGGCGACCTGAACCCTGCCCGCCTGGCCCACGCCAAGTCCCAGGGCTTCGAGGTGGTCGACCTGTCCAAAGACACCCCGCTGCATGAGCAGATCGTCGACATCCTCGGTGAGCCGGAAGTGGACTGCGCCGTTGACGCCGTTGGCTTCGAAGCCCGTGGCCATGGTCACGAAGGTGCCAAGCATGAAGCCCCGGCCACTGTACTGAACTCGCTGATGCAAGTGACCCGCGTTGCCGGCAGCATCGGTATCCCAGGTCTGTACGTGACCGAAGACCCGGGTGCGGTGGATGCCGCTGCCAAAGTCGGCGCGCTGAGCATCCGCTTCGGCCTGGGCTGGGCGAAGTCGCACAGCTTCCACACTGGCCAGACCCCGACCATGAAGTACAACCGCCAGCTGATGCAGGCGATCATGTGGGACCGCATCAACATCGCTGAAGTGGTGGGTGTGCAGGTGATCAACCTGGATCAGGCGCCAGAAGGGTATGGCGAGTTTGATGCGGGTGTGCCGAAGAAGTTTGTAATTGACCCGCACAAGATGTGGGGTGCGGCTTAAGGCCAAATAAAGATGCCCTCTTTTGAGGGCATCTTTACACTATCAAGAGTTCGACTTTCTGATCTCGCGCCTGGCATCAGCAGGTAGTGTGGTAGTCGGCCAATTTGGCGTAATGCCTTTGCGCCAAAGCGCTTCGCCAATCTGGGACAATTTCTTATTTTTTGTTCATGAGCGCTGCGGCCCTAGCCAGATAATTCAAGGCTGGGGCTCTGTCGCCTTCGTCATGCAGTCTGGTTAACACGCCAATCTCCGCGCGATTGCGCTTGAATGTCTGCATATCCATTGCCCGGACGTGAGCTACTTCAGTACTGCTGCCTGGGTTTTGGAATAGCTCAAACACCCTGATGTGGGTACGCCCTTCAGTGACCGAGTTGTCGGCTTTTACCCTGCGAGGCATCTGCAATTTTGTGTCAATAAGTGCCTTTCGATGAGCTGTTCTGTTGAAATCTAACGGCTTCAACCAGGAACCAGCGGAAATCGCTGCATTCTTGCTAGTCCTCATTATCTGACCATTAGCTAGGTAAACACGCATGTGGCCGCTTTGGTCGCTGCTGTTTACTGGGTCGCCCTCACAATAGCAGTAAGCGTTCAGGCCCCCCTGACCAAAAGGGCTCCAGTTATCTGCAGCAACAAAGCGTCCGAGACGTGGTGAGTAGGCGCGGTATCCAAGCCCAAGCAGATAGCAGTTCGAACCAATGTCGAAAACCTCACCATTGAAGCCAGTCGTAGTCCTTAACGAGGGCAGAGATGGGTCGTGCCCATAGGCTGAGTAAGGGTGGTCCTCCTTATCACCTTCGCTCTCAACACTGAGAACCGAACCCTTATCGTTGGTGGCCAGCAATGCAATGCTGCGGTCTCCATTCGTCTGCTGCTCAGCCAGCGGTTGTTCCGCATTGCGGAAGATGGCGCGATGCTTATCGACTTGTTTCACGGTGATCAGCTTGTCGCCCTGGTAGAAGAAAAGCGAACAATTCGACGCTTTGCTCATGATTCAAGTCTCTGCCGTGCTGGATAAATGGAGGCTGCATGATGCCCATTCTGAACAGTCGCAGGGATTTTGATACTGGTAGAAATATCAGGTGTTGGCCGAATGCGGCGCGCTGAGCGTCTGCTTTGGCCAGGGTTGGGCGAAGTCGCACAGCTTCCACACTGGCCAGCCACTGACCATGAGGTACAACTGCCAGCTGATGCAGGCGATCATGTGGGGCCGGATCAATATTGCTTGAAGTGGTGGACGTGCAGGTGATCAACCTGGAACAGGCGCTGGAAGGGTATGGCGAGTTTGATGCGGGTGTGCCGAAGAAGTTTGTGATTGATCCGCATAAGATGTGGGGTGCGGCTTGATCTCGTGATCTAACATAAAGCCCCTCAAATCGAGGGGTTTTTTAAGGGGTATCCGGAAAGCTGAAAATATGATCAATGACAACTAGGCATTTCGAAGTTCGCTGTTCAGATTAATAGGCAGTGAGTCTGTCGGCGGCGCTTTAGCTACGCCTGATCTGCCTATTTGGCTGCGATGGGGGTGCGGCTTCGATTATCGCAGTTGAATAATGTGGCGAGAAACTGATCGGTTGCGTGAGATCGCTGGCTGATCGACTGCGTAGGCGCAACGATCGATTGGCGAGCTTTGCTAGTTCGCTCCTCATAAGCTCAGGGACCTCGTCGGGACGGTATTTCAGAGTTTTTATGTCGGCATAAATTATTCTTCTTCGTTCTCGGATTTCGCCAAGGCGTTGCTGTTGCCGTGGCAACAATTTGTCTTCAACGAGTTGATAGCTCGGAAGTAGTAAATTCTCCGAGTTGGCTTGATCATAGGATGGTGGGATTGTACCTTCTAGTCGAGCCGAGTGTAGCGCTTGGGCAGTGGGTGCTCTTTGAGGTACTGGAACTCGATCTCGACCTCTTTTCCGCCCGAATAAGTTGGCGATACCTTTAAATAAACTCATCCAGCTTCTTCCTGATGGATCCGTGCGATTGATGGGGTCTCCACCGCAGTAGGCATATGCATTGATACCGCCTGTGTCAAACGGGCTTAACATGTCAGCTGATTGAAATCGCTGTAGGACGGGGTTGTAACTGCGATGACCATTGCCAAGGGCATAGAGACCTGTCAATGCATCTCGGAGCTGACCATTAAATGCCAAAAAGCATTGCTCTTCGGGTGCATTAATTGCGTAGCCATATAACGTGTATGCAGAAAAATGAGGTGCGCGGTCGGAATCGGGGGGCTTCTTCATCACCTTGGCCTGTTTGATGTGACTTGTTGTTAGCAGTATTCCGATGTCCAGTGCATGGCGCTACTGGCAAAAATAACAGGCTGGTGCCACTGACCTGATCCGCTTGAAGTCTCGACAACCGGTCCGGAACAAACACCGGAGCGCTGAGTCAAATTTGTCGTTTCCCCGGCCATCCCGGCCCACGAGGTCCTCTCCAATGAAAGCATTCACCCTGGCAACCCTGATGACCCTGGCCGCAAGCCCGGTGTTCGCCTTCAATCTCAACGATGCCGCCAACGCTGTGTCGGCCATGCAAAACCCGAAGCAGAGCCAGCAAACCCAGGTGCAGGCGCCCGAGGCACAGGCCAATTTGCTCAACACCCTGGGCAGCGAATTGAAGATCACCCCCGAACAGGCTGTCGGCGGCGCAGGCGCAATGCTGGGCTTGGCGCGCAACAACCTGAGCAGCGATGACTATGGGCAACTGACCAAGGCCGTACCGGGGCTGGACCTGCTGGCCGGGGCCAATGCGCTGGGTGGCTTGAGTGGCCTGGGCGATTTGCTGGGCAAGAACAGCGAAAACCAGTCAGCCTTGAGCAATGCGCTGGGCAGCAACGTGGAAAACCGCAGCGACCTGGACACTGCGTTCAAGGCGCTGGGGATGGATACCGGGATGATCGGGCAGTTTGCGCCGTTGATTCTGCAGTACCTGGGGCAGCAGGGGATTGCTGGGTCGTTGTTGCAGAACCTGGGTAGCCTATGGACAACCCCGGCGCCGTTGACCCAGCCTTCGGTCTGAGGTTTTTGGGTTGCCAGCGGCGGCTCTATCGCCGGCAAGTTAACGCCCACAGGTTTTTCGCAGACTTCAAGCCTGGCGCTGTACCTGTGGGAGCGGCCTTGTGTTGCGAAAGGGCCGCAAAGCGGCCCCGGCAATCTTCGAGGTGAAGCGGAAATCCCTGGGGCCGCTGCGCGGCCCTTTCGCGACACAAGGCCGCTCCTACAAGAAAAAGCGGTTTTGCGTCGTCTCGGCAGGTCAGGCCGCTTCGGTGAAATCCACCAGGCGCACCGGGCGGCGGAAGCCTGCGGTCAGTACGGCAAGGTACACAAGGCCTAGCGCAAACCAGCACAGGCCAATCACCAGCGTCAGCGCCGACAGGCTGGTCCACAGCCACAAGGTCAGCCCCAACCCCACCAATGGCACCACACCGTAGCGCAGCAGGTTCTTGGCATTGCGCTGGCTGGTGTCGTCCATCAGATGAGTTTTCACCACCGCCAGGTTCACCGCCGAGAACGCCACCAGTGCGCCAAAGCTGATCAGCGAGGCGAGGGTGGACAGGTCGATCACCAGCGCCAGCAGCGAGAACGCCGACACCAACGCAATGGCGAACACCGGCGTGCCAAAGCGCGGCGACAGGTAACCGAAGCTACGCCGTGGCAGCACGTTGTCACGGCCCATGGTGAACAGAATGCGCGACACCGCTGCCTGCGAAGCCAGCGCCGAACCCAGGCTGCCCGCCACATAAGCGGCAGTGAAGAAGTTGGTGAGGAACTGCCCGCCCGCCTTGAACATCACTTCATTGGCCGCCGCATCGGCATTGGCGAAGCTGCTACCCGGCAACACCAGCTGGCTGACATAGGCCAGCACGGTGAACAGCAAACCGGCAAACAGGGTGGTGAGGATGATCGCCCGTGGCACGTCGCGGCGGGCGTCGCGGCATTCTTCGGCCAAGGTCGAGACGGCGTCGAAGCCCAAAAACGACAAGCACAACACCGCTGCGCCAGCCATCAGGTGGCCGAAGCCCGGTTTGCTGCCGTCACCCAGCAGCGGCGACAGCAGGTCGAGCGGCTGGCCAGCCAATGTCTGGCAGGACAGCGCGACAAACACGCCGATGAACACGATCTGCGCGCCAACGATCAGGTTGCTGGTCTTGGCCACCGAGTTGATGCCGACCACGTTCAGCACTGTCACTAGGGCAATGCAGGCGAGCACGAAGGCCCAGGCGGGCACTGCGGGGAACGCGATGTTGAGGAACAGCCCGATCAGCAAGTAGTTGATCATCGGCAGGAACAGGTAGTCGAGCAGCAGCGACCAACCGGCGAGGAAGCCGACGTTGGGCCCGAACGCCATGTTGGTGTAGGAGTACGCCGAGCCCGCGACCGGGAAGCGCTTGACCATGAAGCTGTAGGACGCGGCGGTGAACAGCATGGCCAGCAGGGTGACCAGGTAGGCGCCGGCAGTGCGGCCCCCCGTGAGTTCGGTGACGATGCCGTAGGTGGTGAAGATGGTCAGTGGGACCATATAGACCAGGCCGAAAAATACCAGGGCGGGCAGGCCGAGGACACGGCGAAGCTGGGCGGGGGCGGAGCGGGGTGGGTTGGCCATTGATCGATCCAAGCTTTTTTGTAGTTGTGCTTTGATCGATTTTTATCCACTTAGGTAGGGTGTGACAAAGAAGTAATCCTAATGCTGATTATTAGCCAGGGTTTTAATTGGATATTTGCACTGCCTGTTCCGGCCAATTCGCGGGTAAACCCGCTCCTACAGGGACCGCACAGTTTTCAAAGGCAATGCAGTACCTGTGGGAGCGGGTTTACCCGCGAATTGGCCGGTCCAGAAAACAAAAATCTCAACGCATTTCCTGGCGCAGTTGCTCAATCCGCTGGTCCTTCTCCACCCAAAGCTGATTCACCCAAGCCTGTACCGTCTGCCGAAACTCCGGGTCATTCTCGTAATCACCCGCCCACAATGCCGGGTCCAGTTCGCGCACCTGAATGTCGATAATCACCCGGCTAATGCTGCCATTGAGCAACGCCCAGAACCCCGGTGCCTTGTTGCCGGGGTAGACGATGGTCACGTCCAGCAAGGCATCCAGTTGCTCGCCCAGTGCCGCCAGCACGAACGCTACGCCACCGGCCTTGGGCTTGAGCAGGTAACGATACGGCGACTGCTGTTCCTGGCGTTTGGCTTCGGTAAAGCGCGTGCCTTCCAGATAGTTCACCACCGTCACTGGCTGGCGCTTGAACAGCTCACAGGCCGCCTTGGTGATCTCCAGGTCCTTGCCCTTGAGCTCGGGGTGCTTTTCCAGAAACGCCTTGCTGTAGCGCTTCATGAATGGGTAATCCAGCCCCCACCAGGCCAGACCCAGCAGCGGGACCCAGATCAGCTCTTTTTTCAGGAAGAACTTGAAGAACGGTGTGCGGCGGTTGAGGCTTTCGATCAGCGCGGGGATATCGACCCAGGTCTGGTGGTTGCTCACGGCCAGGTACGAGGTGTCCTTGCGCAGGTTCTCGACGCCGCGAATGTCCCACTGGGTCGGGATGCACAGGGCGAAGATGGCCTTGTCGATCTCCGACCAGGTTTCCGCCACCCACATCACCGCCCATGATGCGTAATCACGCCCACGGCCCGGCAACACCAGTTTGAGCAGGGCGAAGACCAGCAGCGGGCAGATCAACACCACAGTATTGAGCAGCAGCAGGGTGGTTGTGAGAATGCCGGTCAGCAGGCGACGCATAAAGAAACTCTTGTTGTGGGAGATGAACGATTGGCAATGATAAGCAGCGCAATGGCCTACGCCAAATGTCCAATGCCCGTCGGCAGGGACAAATGTTTCACATTATGTTGGTTAGGCTTGTCACAGCGAACCTATTCAGCCATTGCAGTCTAAGCACTGACCCTTCTCAAGGAAGCCTGCCTGTGAAACCTCTGCTTGCTCTGTTGTCATTGTTGGCCATGCCGGTAATGGCTGCCGAGCCCACGATCTACGGCCGTTACGAGAACATCGCCCTGCCTGAGCTTGGCGAAACCCTGAAAGCCAAGATGGACACCGGTGCGTTCACCGCCTCGTTGTCGGCCAAGGATATCGAACTGTTCAACCGCGATGGCGAGGAGTGGGTGCGCTTCCGCCTGGCGACCAAGGACTCGGACGGCAAGGTGTACGAGCACAAGGTCTCGCGCATCAGCAAGATCAAGGGCCGTGCCGATGAAGAGGAGGAGGGCGATGCGCCGGAAATCTCCAAGCGCCCGGTGGTCGACCTGGAGCTGTGTCTGGGTGATGTGAAGCGCACCGTGGAAGTGAACCTGGTGGATCGCAGCAGCTTCAACTACCCGCTGCTGGTGGGTTCCAAGGCATTGCGCGAGTTCAAGGCCGCAGTCAACCCGGCCAAGAAATTCACCGCTGGCAAGCCTGACTGCTGACCTGAAGCCAGACCGGTCCCCTTGTAGGAGCGGCCTTGTGTCGCGATAGGGCCGCAAAGCGGCCCCTCGATCCAAGCGTTGATGCAGATATTGCCGGGGCCGCTCTGCGGCCCTTTCGCGACACAAGGCCGCTCCTACACAATAGTGCGTCGCCATCGACATTTACACAGGCCGCGCACTATGCCCCATATCCTCATTGTCGAAGACGAAGCCGCCATCGCCGACACCCTGCTCTACGCCCTGCAGGCCGATGGCCACAGCACCGAATGGGTGACCCTCGGTAGTGCCGCCCTCGACCAGCAACGCCAGCGCCCGGCCGACCTGATCATCCTCGACATCGGCCTGCCCGACATCAGTGGCTTTGAAACCTGCCGCCAATTGCGCCGCTTCAGCGAAGTGCCGGTGATGTTCCTCAGCGCCCGCGACGGCGAGATCGACCGGGTGGTAGGCCTGGAAATCGGTGCCGACGACTATGTGGTCAAACCCTTCAGCCCGCGTGAAGTGGCCGCACGGGTGCGGGCGATTCTCAAGCGCATGGCCCCCAGGGCCGAGCCCGCGACCGATGCCGCGCTGTTCCAGCTCGACACCCTGCGCATGCAGATCACCTACCGCAGCCAGCCCCTCACACTGACGCGCCACGAATTCCGACTGCTGCAATGCCTGTTGGAGCAACCACAGCGCGTATTCAGCCGCGAACAACTGCTCGATGCCCTGGGCGTGGCCAGCGACGTGGGCTACGAGCGCACCATCGACAGCCATATCAAGAGCCTGCGCGCCAAGCTGCGCCAGGTGGCCAGTGGCGGCGAGCCAATCCAGACCCACCGTGGCCTCGGCTACAGCTACAGCCCGGAACATGCCTGATGCGCCTGGGCATCCGGATCTTCCTGGTGTACTTCCTGTTCGTGGGGTTGGCGGGCTATTTCTTGCTCAACACCGTACGCGAACAGATACGCCCGGTCGTGCGTCAGTCTTCCGAAGAAACCTTGGTAGACACCGCCAACCTGCTGGCGGAGATCCTGCGTGATGACGTCAAGGCCGGCACCCTGAACCAGGGGCGTCTGCCCGAGGTGCTCAAAGCCTACGGCTCGCGCAGCCCGGGTGCGCAGATTTGGGGCCTGGCCAAAAACCAGGTCAGCCACCGCATCTACGTCACTGACGCCAAGGGCATCGTGTTGCTGGACTCCAGCGGTGAGGCATTGGGCAAGGACTACTCGCAGTGGAATGACGTGTTGCTGACCTTGCGTGGCCAGTACGGCGCCCGCTCCACCCGCAGCGACCCCAGTGATGAAAGCACCTCGGTGATGCACGTTGGCGCACCGATCATCGACGACGGCAGGATCATCGGCGTTGTCACGGTGGCCAAACCCAATAGCTCGCTGCAACCGTACATCGACCGATCCGAGCGGCGCTTGCTTACGTTGGGCTTGGGGCTGATCGGCCTGGGCTTGCTGATCGGCGCTGCGCTGTCGTGGTGGCTGGCGCGTTCGCTGCGGCGGCTGGCGCGTTATGCCCAGGCGGTCAGCGAGGGTGAACGGGCCGCATTGCCGCACTACAAGGGGGGCGAGCTGGCGCACCTGGCACAGGCGGTGGAACGCATGCGCACCCAGCTGGAGGGCAAGGCCTATGTCGAGCGCTACGTACACACCCTGACCCACGAGCTGAAAAGCCCGCTGGCGGCCATTCGGGGGGCTTCCGAGCTGTTGCAGGGCGACGATATGCCTGCCGAGCAACGGGCACGCTTTGCCGGCAATATCGAGCGCGAAAGCGAACGCTTGCAGCAGATGATCGAGCGCCTGCTCAACTTGGCCAGGGTCGAGCAGATGCAGGCGCTGGAGGATGAACAGCAGGTGGCGCTGGCGGCGCTTGTCGATGAATTGCTGCTGGCCCATGCGGCGCGAATCGAAGGTGCCAACCTGCACGTGCGCCAGCGTGTGCCTGCCGGGTTGCGTTTGCTGTGCGATCCGTTCCTGATGCGCCAGGCGCTGGCCAACCTGCTCGACAACGCGCTGGATTTCACCCCCGAAGGTGGCGCGCTGCTGTTCGACCTGGAGCGCGATGGTGAGCGGGTCGCATTGAGCCTGTTCAACCAGGGGCACGCGATACCGGCGTATGCCATTGGGCGGGTCAGCGAGCGGTTCTACTCGCTGCCGCGGCCGGGGAGCGGGCGCAAGAGCACCGGGCTGGGGCTGAATTTTGTGGCCGAGGTGATGCAACTGCATGGCGGAGCGTTGGCGGTGGATAACGTTGATGGCGGGGTGCGGGTGCGGTTGTGGTTGCCGGTGCGGCGTATTAGTTGAGATAGCCGGGGCTGCTGCGCAGCCCATCGCGACGCAAGGCCGCTCCTACAGGGACCGCGCAAACTTCGAATAATGCGCGGACCCAAAAACACACAATCTCCACACAAGCTCCCCAAGGCCTCCACGCAAGGCGCAGACACTGCGCCCACTGCCACAGGAGGCCCCATGAACAAGACCCTCGGTTACAAGCTCGGCATGATCGCCGTGCTCATCTTGCTGCTGCTCATTCCGCTGTTGCTGATCAACGGCCTGATCGATGAACGCCAGGCCCTGCGCGACAACGTACTGCGCGACATCGCCCAGAGTGCCAGCTTCGACCAGCAACTCAGTGGCCCGCTGCTGGTGGTGCCTTATCGCAAGTACCAGCGCCGTTGGATCGAGAAGGACGGCGAACGCACCCAGGAAACCAGCACCATTGCCGGCCACTTGTACTTTCTGCCGGAAACCTTCGACGCCGACCTGGGTGTGGACACCGAACTGCGTGCCCGCGGTATCTACCAGGCGCGGCTGTTCCATGCCAAGGGGCGTATCAGTGGCCGCTTCAAGCTCCCGGAGCGTTGGGGCATCGACAAGGACTTCGACGACTACCGCTTCGACAAACCTTTCCTGGTGGTGGGCATCAGCGATATCCGCGGCATCGAGAATGGCCTGGAACTGAGCATCGACGAGCAGAAGCTGCCGTTCGAGGCCGGCACCCAGCTCGACTGGATGCGCGGTGGCGTGCATGCCAGCCTGCCGATGCTGGATGGCCTGCAAGCACGGGAATTCAGCTACGGCTTCGACCTTGCATTACAAGGCACCGGGCAGTTGCACGTCGTGCCGGTGGGCCGCACCAGCAGCGTGGCCATGCGTGCAAACTGGCCGCACCCGAGCTTCGTCGGCAGCTATCTGCCCAACCGCCGCGACATCGATGCCCAGGGCTTCAGCGCTCACTGGCAGACGTCGTTCTTCGCCACCAACCTTGAAGATGCCCTGCGCCAATGCGCCACCGCCGGCCAGTGCGAAGACTTCAGCGAGCGCAGCTTTGGCGTGAGCTTTATCGACCCGGTGGACCAGTACCTGAAAAGCGAGCGGGCGATCAAATACGCGTTGTTATTCATCGCGCTGACCTTTGCCGGCTTCTTCCTGTTCGAGGTGCTGAAAAACCTGAGTGTGCACCCGGTGCAGTACATCCTGGTGGGTGTGGCGCTGGCGTTCTTCTACCTGTTGTTGCTGTCGTTGTCCGAGCACATCGGCTTTGGCCTGGCGTATGGGCTGTCGGCTTCGGCGTGTGTGCTGTTGATCGGCTTCTACCTCAGCCATGTGTTGCGCAGCCTGGGGCGAGGGGTGGGGTTTGCGGCAGGGTTGGCGGCGCTGTACGCGCTGCTTTACGGGCTGTTGAGTGCCGAAGATTATGCGCTGCTGATGGGGTCGCTGCTGTGCTTTGGCTTGCTGGGGGTGTTCATGGTGCTGACCCGGCGGCTGGACTGGGCGCGGGTGGGGAGAGCGGCATGAGGGAGGACAGAGAAATAGGGCGGTGGTTGGCCTTCAGGATTGGGCAGCTGTTTCCTGTGATACCGAAGTGAGGCATTCGCGGGTAAACCCGCTCCTACAGGTATGCCGCACAATTTGAAATTGGCGCTGTACCCTGTGGGAGCGGGTTTACCCGCGAAGAGGCCCTTCAGGCCACTGGGGATGTGGCGACCATCGACGGCCGCTTGGCCACTTCGGCATACCACGCAGCCAACCCAGGTTGGCGCTCACGCCAGCCAAACTCGGGCTGACGCAAGTCCAGATACCCCAGCGCACAGGCCACGCCAATCGCCGCCAGGTCGAAACCGGACATCAGCTCGGGCAAATGCTCCTGCTCAAGGTTAGCCAGGCTACGGCGGATCTTGTCGCCCTGCGCCTGCAGCCAGCCGTCCCAGCGTTTTTCCTCGGGCCGCAGGAAGCTTTCATAGCGCGACGACACCGCCGCATCCATGATTGCATCGGCCTGCGATACCAGCGTCATGCGCCGCCAACGCGCCGAACCCTCACGCGGCAGCAGCGGCAGGCCGACGTGTTGCAGGTCGAGGTACTCGCAGATCACCCGGCTGTCATGCAGCACAGTGCCATCGTCCAGGCGCAGGGCTGGGATTTTGCCGATCGGGTTGTCCTGGTTGAGCTGCGGGTCGCCGCTCACCGGGCTGATGTTCACCGGCTGCAGCTGCACGCGCTCGAGCTGGCCGGTTTCGTGCAATACCACCATGACCTTGCGCACGAAGGGCGACAACGGCGAGTGGAACAGTGTCATCGTGGCCATTGTTCAGTTGCCCTGCAGGCTGGGTGGCAGGCAAACGCCGGTGCCGCCAATGCCGCAGTAGCCCTGCGGGTTCTTGGCCAGGTACTGCTGGTGGTAGGCCTCGGCGAAGTACACGGTGGGTGCCTGGTCGATTTCGGTGGTGATCTCGCCGAAGCCGGCCTTGCTCAGCTCGGCCTGGAACGCGTCGCGGCTGGCTTTGGCCTGTTCCAGCTGTTCTGGGCTGGTGCAGTAGATGGCCGAGCGGTACTGGGTGCCGACGTCGTTACCCTGGCGCATGCCCTGGGTCGGGTTGTGCAGCTCCCAGAACATTGCCAGTAGCTCGCGGTAGCTGACTTTGTCCTTGTCGAACACCACCAGCACCACTTCGGTGTGGCCGGTCAGGCCTGAGCAGACTTCTTCGTAGGTGGGGTGTGGGGTGAAGCCGCCGGCGTAACCGACCACCGTGCTGACCACGCCTTCACGCTGCCAGAAGCGGCGCTCGGCGCCCCAGAAGCAACCCAGGCCGAAGATGGCGAAGTCGATGGCGCCTTCGAAGAATGGACCGAGCAGTGGGGTGCCTTCGAACACGTAGTGGAACTCGGGCAGGCTCATTGGCGTTTCGCGGCCAGGCAGGGCCTGTTCCGCAGTTGGCATGACGTTTTTGTTCACCAGGATTTCCGAACGCAGGACCATGGCCGTTCCTCTGTATGGCTTTGAGATAGGGGCTGGGGCATTCGCGGGTAAACCCGCTCCCACAGGCAACCCACAGATTTCGAATACTGTGGCGTACCTGTGGGAGCGGGTTTACCCGCGAAAGGGCCCGTATGGGCTCTATAGTGCCCGAGGTTTGCGTGGCTGTCAGGCCACCGGGCCACGCGGATAGCGCTTCAACCGCTCAGCCAGCTCGCGCCCCGGAATTGGCCGGTCGAACAGGTAACCCTGGCCCACGTCGCAGCGGTGCCGACGCAGGAACGCCAGTTGCTCCGGCGTCTCGATCCCTTCGGCCACCACCTTCAACTTCAGGTTGTGGGCCATGGCCACCACCGCCGAGGTGATTTCCATGTCGTCCTGGTTGTCGGGGATTTCGTTGATGAAGCTGCGGTCGATCTTGAGGATGTCGATCGGAAACTTCTTCAGGTAGCTCAGCGACGAATAACCGGTACCGAAGTCGTCCATGGCCAGGGTCAGGCCCAGGGCTTTCAGCTCGTCCAGCTGGCGGTGGGTGTCTTCGCTGGCCTCCAGCAGCAGGCCTTCGGTCAGCTCCAGCTCAAGCAGGTGTGGGGGCAGGGCTTCATCCTTGAGGATGGTGCTGATCGACGCCACCAGGTCCGGGTCGGAGAACTGCTTGGGTGACAGGTTGATGGCCACGTGCAGGTTGCCCATGCCAGCCTCGCGCAGTTGCTGGCTCATGCGGCACGCCTGGCGTACCACCCATTTACCAATGGGAATGATCAGGCCGGTCTCTTCCGCCACGCTGATGAACTGGTCCGGGCGGATCATGCCGCGCTCTGGGTGGTTCCAGCGCAGCAAGGCTTCCAGCCCCAGCAGGCGGCCGCTGCGCAGGCAGATCTTGGGCTGGTAGAACACTTCCAGCTCGTTCTGGGTCAGGGCGCGGCGCAGGTTGTTCTCGACGAAAAGCTTGTAGCTGGCTTCGGCATTGAGCACTTCGGTGAACACCTGCACCTGGTGTTTGCCGTTGGCCTTGGCCTTGTGCAGCGCCAGGCCGGCGTTTTTCATCAGGCTGGCCGGGTCGACGCCGTGCAACGGTGCACAGGCCAGGCCTACCGAGGCGGTGACGTTGATCAGCTGGTTGTCGACGAACATCGGCTTGTCGAGGGTGCGCAGCAACTGCAGAGCAACGCCCTGGCCATCTTCCAGGCTGGTGTTGTCGAGCAGCACGGCGAATTCGTTACTGGCAAAACGGGCCAGGATGCCACCGGCGTGAAGGCTGTTGCGCAGGCGCCGGGCCAAGCTGATCAGCAGCTTGTCACCGGTTTGGTGGCCAAGGCTGTCGTTGATCCGCTTGAAGTTGTCGATGTCCACCAGCAGCAGGCACATCGCGCTTTCGCCATCACGGGCAAAGCGTTCGTCGAGGCTGCGGATGAACGCCGGGCGGTTGCCCAGGTTGGTCAGGTTGTCGGTGTAGGCCAGGCGCTCGATACGCTGCTGGGCCAGCTTGGTCTGGGTGACGTCTTCGTAGATGCCGATGTAGTGGGTCAGCTCACGGTTGTCACCGTACACCTTGGAAATCGACAATTGCCCCCAGTACGGCTCCAGGTTCTTGCGCCGGCTCTTGAACTCGCCCTGCCAGCTGTTGCCCATGGCCAGGCTCGACGGCGAGTCGAACAGCAGTTCGCTGAGGTTTTCCAGCGCCGGCAGCTCAGCCAGCTGGCGCCCCTGCACTTCGTCGGTGCTGTACTGGGTGATGGCGGTGAAGCTTGGGTTGACGTACTCCACCCGGCCGTCGCGGTTGACCAGCAGGAAGGCGCTGGCGCTTTGCTCGACCGCACGTTGGAACAGGTGCAGGGCGTTGGTGGCGGCGCGGCGGTTGTGGTTGGTGATGACCTGGGCGAACTGGTCGGCCAGCTCGCCGGCAAAGGCAATTTCGTCCGACTGCCAGGCCCGTGCCTGGCCGGTCTGCTCCAGGCACAGCACGCCGACCACCTGGCCATCGACGCGGATACTGGCGTCGAGCATGGCCTTGTTTTCCGGGCGCATGCTTTGCGCCAGGGCGCGGGTGCGTGGGTCGTGGCCGGCGTTGTGGGCGTCGATGGCGCGGCTGGCGTGCAGCGCGTCGAGGTAGTCGGGGAAGCGGCTGGCATCGATGGCTTCGGGCTGGCGATGCTCCTGCGCATCGCGGTACCAGGCGATGATCGGTTCCAGGCGCTGGTCTTCCAGGTGCCAGATACTGGCGCTGTCGACCTTGTAGATTTCGCAGGCACTCTGGGTAATCAGCTGGGCCGCTTCCAGCAGCGAGTTGCCGGCGCTGTAGCGCTGGCGGGCCAGGCGCAGGATAAGGTCCTGCTGGCCACGCACACGCTCCAGGTGTTCCAGTTGTTCTTGCTGGGCGCGCTGGTTCAGTTGCAGGGCCAGTTGCAGGCGGTTGTTGCGTGATTCCAGGTCGCTGGCGCCGGGTTCGCCGGTGTCGTCCTGTTGGTCGTCGAGCACGCTCAGGTAGCCGCGCAGCAACTGGCGGTTGTGCTGCTTGTAGGCTTCACCGGCCTCCAGCAAGCGCATCGACGCACTTGGGGTGTGCAGGGTATAGCGCACGCGGTAGTAGCCGCGCTGGGCCAGTTGCAGCTGGATCTCGTCGTGCAGCCGGTAGCGTGCTTCGGGCTCCATCAGGCTGGCGTACGGGGCGTCTACCAGGGCGCACAGGTCGCCGGCCTGCAGGCCGAACTGACGCTCGCAGGCCGGGTCCAGGTAGAGCATGGCCCAAGTGGCTTCGTTGAGCCTTTCGAAACGCAGCATGCCCAGCCGCGAAGGCACGGGTAACTGCGTCACGACCTCGGCCGCCACACGGCTGGCGGCATCGGGTTGGCTTTTCATCGAAGACTCGCTTGAAGAGGGAACGCGGCCCTTGGGCGGCGTTGGATCTGGCAAGGTTGCATCATGTCCCGAGGGCTGGCAAGCGGCCATGTGCGATGCTGTGGACGGGTTATCGGCTGATGTGGCTGATTCTGTAGTTTGGCTGGAGATTTTGGGGCCGCGTTGCGGCCCATCGCGACACAAGGCCGCTCCTACAGGGAGCCGCGATCGCCTTGTGGGAGCGGCCTTGTGTCGCGATGGAGGGCGAAGCCCTCCCAGCTTTTTCCAGACAAAAAAAGCCCCGCCAATTGACGGGGTTGAGGTACGAGCGTGGCAGCTCGAAAAGGGTACTGCCCCTGCACGCAGGGGCAGTGGGCAGCTTTACAGCAGCATGGTGCGGATATCGCCCAGCACGTCGCCCAGGCGCTTGGTGAAGCGCGCAGCGGCAGCGCCGTTGATCACACGGTGATCGTAGGACAGCGACAGCGGCAGCATCAGCTTCGGCTGGAACGCCTTGCCATCCCAGACCGGCTGCATGGTCGCCTTGGAGACGCCCAGGATAGCCACTTCCGGCGCGTTGACGATCGGCGTGAAGCCGGTGCCGCCAATGTGGCCGAGGCTGGAGATGGTGAAGCAAGCGCCTTGCATCTCGTCGGCCGACAGCTTCTTGGTGCGGGCTTTTTCAGCCAGCGCCGCGGCTTCGGCGGCCAGTTGCAGCAGGCTCTTCTGGTCGACGTTCTTGATCACAGGGACCAGCAGACCATCCGGGGTGTCCACGGCGAAGCCGATGTTCACGTACTTCTTGCGGATGATGGCCTTGCCGCTTGGCGCCAGCGAGCTGTTGAAGTCCGGCAGTTCCTTGAGCAGGAAGGCGCAGGCCTTGAGCAGCAGTGGCAGCACGGTCAGCTTCACGCCAGCCTTCTCGGCCACGGCCTTCTGCGCAACGCGGAAGGCTTCCAGCTCGGTGATGTCGGCGGAGTCGAACTGGGTCACGTGCGGCACGTTCAGCCAGCTGCGGTGCAGGTTGGCGGCACCGACCTGCATCAGGCGGGTCAGGGCCACTTCTTCCACTTCACCGAACTTGCTGAAGTCCACGGCAGGGATCGGCGGGATGCCAGCGCCGCCGGTTGCACCAGCAGCTGCCGGCGCTTCCTTGGCCTTCTGCATCATCGCCTTGACGTAGACCTGCACGTCTTCTTTCAGGATGCGGCCGTGCGGGCCAGTGGCCGCGACTGCGCCCAGGTCGACACCGAATTCACGGGCCAGCTGACGAACAGCCGGGCCTGCGTGAACCTTGGCGTTGCTGCCTGCGGCCGGTGCGGTAGCAGCCGGTGCAGGGGCTGCAGCCGGGGCGGCAGCGGCAGGTGCGGCGGCCGGAGCAGCCTCAGCCTTGGCCGGGGCAGCAGCTGCGGCAGGTGCCGGAGCGGCAGCAGGTGCAGCGCCAGCAACCTTGAGCTTGAAGATCAGGTCGCCAGTGCCGACTTCGTCTTCCAGCTTGCACAGGACTTCTTCGACCACGCCGGCAGCCGGCGACGGGATTTCCATGGAGGCCTTGTCGGACTCCAGGGTAATCAGCGACTGGTCGGCTTCGACGGTGTCGCCGACCTTGACCAGCACTTCGATGATCTTGGCCTTGCCCGACGAGCCGATGTCCGGCACGTGGATGTCCTGCACGCTGGCGGCAGCCGGAGCTGCGGCGGGAGCAGGGGCGGCTTCGGCAGCAGGCGCTGGAGCAGCAGCCGGCGCAGCGGCAGCGGCCGGAGCCTCAGGGGCCGCAGCAGCGGCGCCCTCGGCTTCCAGAACCAGCAGCTCGTCGCCTTCTTTCAGGCGATCGCCCAGCTTGACCTTCAGTTCCTTGATGACGCCGGCCTTGGGGGCCGGGATTTCCATGGAGGCCTTGTCGGACTCCAGGGTCAGCAGGCTCTGGTCAGCCTCGATACGGTCACCGACCTTGACGAACAGCTCGATGATTTCACCTTCACCGCTGCCGATGTCAGGTACGCGAATGAGTTCGCTCACTTAAAAATACTCCTCAGCAGTCCAGTGGGTTGCGCTTGTCCGGGTCGATACCGAACTTGACGATAGCGTCTGCAACAACCTTTGGTTCGATCTCGCCACGGTCAGCCAGGGCTTCCAGGGCAGCCAGCACCACGAAGTGGCGGTCGACTTCGAAGAAGTGACGCAGCTTCTTGCGGCTGTCGCTGCGACCGTAACCGTCGGTACCCAGGACTTTGAACTCTTTGCTCGGTACCCACTGGCGAATCTGCTCGGCGAACAGCTTCATGTAGTCGGTAGAGGCAATGACCGGGCCTTTGCGGCCGTTCAGGCATTCTTCGACGTAAGTCTGCTGTGGCTTCTGGCCAGGCTTCAGGCGGTTGGCGCGTTCCACGGCCAGGCCGTCGCGACGCAGTTCGTTGAAGCTGGTGACGCTCCACACGTCGGCACCGACGTTGAACTCTTCACGCAGGATCTTCGCCGCTTCGCGGACTTCGCGCAGGATGGTGCCGGAGCCCATCAGCTGTACGTGGTGCGCGGCTTCGCGGGTGTCTTCTTCGAGCAGGTACATGCCCTTGATGATGCCTTCCTCGACACCGGCCGGCATGGCTGGCTGCTGGTAGGATTCGTTCATCACGGTGATGTAGTAGAAGATGTCCTGTTGCTCTTCGGTCATCTTCTTCATGCCGTCCTGGATGATCACCGCCAGCTCGTAGCCGTAGGTTGGATCGTAGGTGCGGCAGTTCGGGATGGTGCCCGCCATCATGTGGCTGTGACCGTCTTCGTGCTGCAGGCCTTCACCGTTGAGGGTGGTACGGCCGGCGGTACCGCCGATCAGGAAGCCACGGGTGCGGCTGTCGCCAGCGGCCCAGGCCAGGTCGCCGATACGCTGGAAGCCGAACATCGAGTAGAAGATGTAGAACGGCAGCATCGGCTGGTTGTGGCAGCTGTACGAGGTACCGGCAGCGATGAACGACGACATGGCGCCGGCTTCGTTGATGCCTTCCTCGAGGATCTGGCCCTTCTTGTCTTCGCGGTAGAACATCACCTGGTCTTTATCGACTGGCTCGTAGAGCTGGCCGACCGAGGAGTAGATGCCCAACTGACGGAACATGCCTTCCATACCGAAGGTACGGGCTTCGTCCGGGATGATCGGGACGATGCGCTGGCCGATTTCCTTGTCCTTGACCAGCTGCGCCAGAATACGCACGAAGGCCATGGTGGTGGAGATTTCGCGGTCGCCCGAGCCGTCCAGGATCGCTTTCAGCGTTTCCAGGGATGGGGTCGGTACGCTGAAGCTCTTGGCACGGCGCTGCGGCACGAAGCCACCCAGGGCTGCGCGGCGCTCGGCCAGGTACTTGGCTTCGGCGGAACCTTCTTCCGGCTTGAAGAACGGCAGGTTCTCGAGGTCGGCATCCTTGACCGGGATGTCGAAGCGGTCACGGAAGTGACGCAGGCTGTCGACGTCGACCTTCTTGGTGTTGTGCGCGGTGTTCTTGGCTTCGCCAGCACCGGTGCCGTAACCCTTGATGGTCTTGGCCAGGATGACGGTCGGCTGCTCTTTGTGGTTAACAGCCTGGTGGTAGGCCGCGTAGACCTTGTACGGGTCGTGGCCGCCACGGTTGAGCTTCCAGATCTCTTCGTCGGACAGGTCTTCGACCATGGCCTTGAGCTCTGGGGTGTTGAAGAAGTTCTCACGAACGTACGCGCCGTCTTTGGCTTTGTAGTTCTGGTACTCGCCGTCGATGACTTCGTCCATGCGGCGCTGCAGGGCACCGTTGGTGTCCTTGGCCAGCAGTGGGTCCCAGAAACGGCCCCAGACGACTTTGTTGACGTTCCAGCCACCGCCACGGAACACGCCTTCGAGTTCCTGGATGATCTTGCCGTTGCCGCGAACCGGGCCGTCGAGGCGCTGCAGGTTGCAGTTGATGACGAAGATCAGGTTGTCCAGCTTCTCGCGGCCGGCCAGGGCGATTGCGCCCAGGGATTCCGGCTCGTCGCACTCGCCGTCGCCCATGAAGCACCAGACCTTCTGCTTGCCGGCCGGGATGAAGCCACGGGCTTCCAGGTACTTCATGAAGCGTGCCTGGTAGATAGCCTGGATCGGGCCCAGACCCATCGATACGGTCGGGAACTGCCAGAAGTCAGGCATCAGCCATGGGTGCGGGTACGAAGACAGGCCGTTGCCGTCCACTTCCTGACGGAAGTTGTTCATCTGGTCTTCGTTGATGCGGCCTTCCATGAAGGCACGGGCGTAGACGCCTGGCGAAGCGTGGCCCTGGAAGAAGATCAGGTCGCCACCGTGTTCTTCGGTCGGGGCCTGGAAGAAGTAGTTGAAGCCGATGTCGTACAGGGTGGCACTGGAGGCGAAGCTGGAGATGTGTCCGCCCAGGTCCGAGTCTTTCAGGTTGGTGCGCATGACCATGGCCAAGGCGTTCCAACGCACCATCGAGCGAATGCGGCGTTCCATGAACAGGTCGCCAGGCATGCGTGCTTCGTGGGTGACAGGGATGGTGTTGCGGTATGGCGTGGTGATCGCATACGGCAGCTGGGAGCCACTGCGGGTGGCCAGCTCGCCCATACGGGTCATCAGGTAATGAGCGCGGTCTTCGCCTTCTTTGTCGAGGACCGACTCCAGGGCATCCAGCCATTCCTGGGTTTCGATTGGATCGAGGTCTTGCATGGCTTGCTCCAGGGCGGAAAGGCAACCAGAATCGATTGCCTGAGATTGCGACTGGCCTTATGGGCAGACGTCGTGAATTCTTGGATTACCGGGGTGTCTTCCGGCGCGTTGTAGTTTTACTACATTTGCGTTCGCATTTCATGCTTTTGCACGACGCGAGTAGTAGTAAAACTACATTTGTGCGACGTTTGGTCGCACCTTGGCTTGTGAGGAAAAACGTTCATGTTGGTTGGCATTGTGTCGCGAACGGGTGGTTCTTGATGTTTGTTGCCAAGTTTTCGTTTTTTTCAGCTATTTCCAACTTTTGTACGACAGTCCAACCGTGGTCCGGCTTCCCCTTGGCCGCTTTTCCCCCTCTATTTCACGCCGATCAAGGATAGACCATGCGCCTACCTTTGCCCTCCGATCTGCCCGTCACCCTGCAACCACTGGTCGTTCGCAACCGGCAATTCATCAGCGATGCCGTGGCTGCCCACCCCGATCTTGACCTGAACGGTTGGAGCCCAGCCCATCGGCAACAGTTCGATCAGGTTGCCGCCGCCAGCGATTATGTCCTGGGGGTGGCCCAGCGCGACCCGGCCATGCTGTTTGCCCTGCTGGCCAGTGGCGAGTTGGAGCGGCGTTACGCCCCGGGTGAGTTGCGCGGGCAAATTGCCGAGGCTGCCCAGGCGGCGCAGAGCGAAGACGAACTGGCGCGTAACCTGCGCCGCGCGCGCAACCGCCAGCAACTGCGCATCATCTGGCGCGACATCACCCGCCAAGCCGAGCTGGGCGAAACCTGCCGCGACCTGTCGGACCTGGCCGATGCGGCCATCGACGAAGCCTACCAATGGCTGTATCCGCGCCATTGCCAGCAGTTCGGCACGCCCATCGGCAACCGCAGCGGCCAGCCGCAGCACATGGTGGTGCTGGGCATGGGCAAGCTTGGGGCGGTGGAGCTGAACCTGTCGTCGGACATCGACCTGATCTTCGGCTTCCCCGAAGGCGGCGAAACCGAAGGGGTGAAGCGCTCGCTGGATAACCAGGAGTTCTTTACCCGCCTTGGCCAACGGCTGATCAAGGCACTGGACCCGGTGACCGTCGACGGCTTCGTGTTCCGCGTCGACATGCGCCTGCGCCCGTATGGCTCGGCTGGCGCGCTGGTGCTCAGCTTCAACGCACTGGAGCAGTACTACCAGGACCAGGGCCGCGACTGGGAGCGCTACGCGATGATCAAGGCGCGGGTCGTGGCGGGCGACCAGGCCGCCGGCGCGCAGTTGCAGGAAGTACTGCGCCCGTTCGTGTACCGCCGATACCTGGACTTTTCCGCGATCGAAGCGCTGCGCACCATGAAGCAACTGATCCAGCAGGAAGTGCGGCGCAAGGGCATGGCCGACAACATCAAGCTGGGTGCCGGTGGCATCCGAGAGGTGGAATTCATCGCCCAGGCCTTCCAGCTGATCCACGGCGGGCGCGACCTCAGCCTGCAGCAGCGGCCGTTGCTCAAAGTGCTGGCCACGCTGGAAGGCCAGGGCTATCTGCCGCCGGCAGTGGTCGCCGAGCTGCGCGAGGGCTATGAATTCCTGCGCTACACCGAACACGCCATCCAGGCCATCGCCGACCGCCAGACGCAGATGTTGCCCGAGGGCGAGACCGACCAGGCGCGGGTGGCGTATATCCTTGGCTTTGCCGACTGGCAGAGCTTCCACGACCAGCTGATGTACTGGCGTGGCCGTATCGACTGGCACTTCCGCCAGGTCATCGCCGACCCGGATGATGAGGACGGCGAAGGCGAGCTGGTGGTCGGTGGCGAGTGGTCGCCGCTGTGGGAGCAGGCGCAGGATGAAGAAGCCGCTGGCCGGCAGCTGCAGGAAGCCGGCTTCAAACAGCCCGTCGAGGCCTTGCGGCGCCTGGCCGGGTTGCGCTCCAGCCCACAGCTGCGCTCGATGCAGCGCATTGGCCGTGAGCGCCTGGACGCATTTATTCCACGGTTGCTGGCCCAGGCGGTGGAACATGACAACCCCGACCTGGTGCTGGAGCGGGTGTTGCCGCTGGTCGAGGCCGTGGCGCGGCGCTCGGCCTACCTGGTGCTGCTGACCGAAAACCCAGGTGCCTTGCGCCGCCTGCTGACCCTGTGCGCTGCCAGCCCATGGATTGCCGAGCAGATCGCGCTCTACCCGCTGCTGCTTGATGAGCTGCTCAATGAAGGCCGCTTGTTCAGCCCGCCCTTGGCGCCAGAGCTGGCCAGTGAGCTGCGCGAACGCCTGACGCGTATCCCCGAGGACGACCTCGAGCAGCAGATGGAAGCGCTGCGCCACTTCAAACTGGCCCATAGCCTGCGCGTAGCTGCTTCGGAAATCAGCGGCAACCTGCCGCTGATGAAAGTCAGCGACTACCTGACCTGGCTGGCCGAAGCCATTCTCGACCAGGTGCTGGCCCTGGCCTGGCGCCAGACCGTGGCCCGCCACGGCCAGCCCAAGCGCAGCGACGGCAGCCTGTGCGACCCCGGGTTCATCATCATTGGTTACGGCAAGGTCGGCGGCCTGGAGCTTGGCCACGGTTCGGACCTGGACCTGGTGTTTATCCATGACGGCGACCCGCAGGCCGAAACCGACGGCGCCAAGCCGATCGACAGCGCGCAGTTCTTCACGCGCCTGGGCCAGCGCATCATTCACTTGCTGACCACCCAGACCAACTCGGGCCAGCTGTATGACGTGGACATGCGTTTGCGCCCGTCCGGTGCCTCGGGGCTGCTGGTCAGCTCGCTGGGCGCGTTCGAGCGTTACCAGCAGAACGAGGCCTGGACCTGGGAACACCAGGCGCTGGTACGGGCGCGGGTGCTGGTGGGCTGCAAGCAGGTCGGCACGGCGTTCGAAGGTGTGCGCGCCAAGGTGCTCGGCCAGGCCCGCGACCTGGAAAAACTGCGCGGCGAAGTGAGTGACATGCGCGCCAAGATGCGTGACAACCTGGGTACCAAGGCGACGGCTGCCGGTACTGCGGCCAACGCCTTTGAGGCCGGTGTGCCCTTCGATATCAAGCAGGATGCAGGCGGTATCGTCGATATCGAATTTATGGTGCAATACGCCGCTTTGGCCTGGTCCCACGACCACCCGGCCATACTCCGATGGACCGATAACATCCGCATTCTGGAAGAGCTGGAGCAGGCGAACTTGATGCCGGCCAGTGACGCGGTGCTGTTGCGTGAAGTGTACAAGGCGTTCCGTTCGGCTTCGCACCGCCAGGCTTTGCAGAAGCAGGCCGGGGTGATCGATGCGGCGCAGTTTGCCGACGAGCGCCGCGAAGTGCGGCGGATCTGGGGTGAATTGGGGTTGGCTTGAAGGCCCCGCAGGGGCCGCGATCAGCCATGGACCTGCCTGAGTGGTACACTGTCCGCCACATAGCCTGAATATAAAGAGGGGAGGCCAGGCTGTACCACAGCCTGTAGCCTCCCCGAGCGTTTCTGGACTAAGCATGAGAATACTGATCATTGGCCCCAGCTGGGTCGGCGACATGGTGATGGCGCAGACCCTGTTCCAGTGCCTGAAACAGCAGCACCCCGACTGCGTGATCGACGTACTGGCCCCCGAGTGGAGCCGGCCGATCCTGGAGCGCATGCCTGAAGTGCGCCAGGCCTTGAGCTTCCCGCTCGGCCACGGCGCGCTGGAGCTGGCCACGCGCCGGCGCATCGGCAAGTCCCTGGCCGGCCAGTACGACCAGGCCATTTTGCTGCCCAACTCGCTGAAGTCGGCATTGGTGCCGTTCTTTGCCGGCATCCCCAAACGCACCGGCTGGCGCGGCGAAATGCGCTTCGGCCTGTTGAACGATGTGCGCAAACTGGACAAGGCCCGCTACCCGCTGATGATCGAGCGCTTCATGGCCCTGGCCTACGCCCCCGGCGCTGAGCTGCCGCAGCCGTACCCGCGCCCCAGCCTGCAGATCGAAGCGCAAAGCCGTGACGCCGCCCTGGCCAAGTTCGGCCTGGAGCTGGACCGCCCGGTGCTGGCGCTGTGCCCTGGCGCCGAGTTTGGCGAGGCCAAGCGCTGGCCCGCCGAGCACTATGCCGCCGTGGCCGACGCGATGATCCGCCAGGGCTGGCAGGTGTGGCTGTTCGGCTCGAAGAACGATCACCCGGTCGGCGAGCAGATCCGTGACCGGCTGATCCCGGGGTTCCGTGAAGAATCGTCCAACCTGGCCGGTGAAACTTCGCTGGCCGAAGCCATCGACCTGATGTCCTGCGCCCATGCCGTGGTGTCCAACGACTCCGGCCTGATGCACGTGGCCGCAGCCCTGAATCGCCCATTGGTGGCGGTGTACGGCTCGACCTCGCCCGGCTTCACCCCGCCGCTGGCCGAACAGGTAGAAGTAGTGCGCACGGGCATCGAGTGCAGCCCATGCTTTGACCGCACCTGCCGCTTCGGCCACTACAACTGCCTGCGCCTGCTGGAACCGGGCAAAGTCATCGCCGCCCTGCACAGCCTGAGCGGGCCGGACCTGATCGATACCGTGGCCGAGGTCGACTAAGTGCGGGTACTGATCATCAAGACCTCGTCGCTGGGTGATGTGATCCACACCCTGCCGGCACTCACCGATGCCGCTCATGCCATTCCGGGTATCCGTTTCGACTGGGTAGTTGAAGAAGGCTTCGCCGAAATCCCCAGCTGGCACCCGGCGGTCGACCAAGTGATCCCGGTGGCCATCCGCCGCTGGCGCAAGAACGTGTGGCAAACCATCAAGAGTGGTGAGTGGAAGGCGTTCAAGCAACGGGTGCGCGAGCGCAAGTACGATCTGGTGATCGATGCCCAGGGCTTGGTCAAGTCGGCCTGGCTGACCCGCTACGTGAAGGCCACGGTCGCCGGCCTGGACCGTTATTCGGCACGCGAAGGCTGGGCAAGCCGCTTCTACGACCGACGCCTTTCGGTTGCCACCGGCCAACACGCCGTGGAACGGGTTCGCCAGCTGTTCGCCATGGCCCTGGCCTACGACCTGCCGGAGGGCATTGGCAACTACGGCCTGGACCTCGACCGCCTGCAGTTGCCGCCGGCTGCGCCTTATGTGGTGTTCCTGCACGGTACCACCTGGGCGACCAAACATTGGCCCGAAGCCTACTGGCGCGAACTGGCCGAGCGCATGGGCCGGCGTAAGCTGGAAGTGCGTCTGCCCTGGGGCAACCCGGCCGAGAAGGCGCGGGCCGAGCGTATCGCTCAGGGCTTGAACAACTGCCAGGTGCTCCCCAAATTGAACCTTGCCGGCGTCGCTCGCGTACTGGCGGCGGCAAAAGCCTGCGTGGCGGTCGACACCGGCCTTGGCCACCTGGCGGCGGCACTCGATGTGCCCACCATTTCGCTGTTCGGCCCGACCAACCCGGGCCTGACTGGCGCCTACGGACGGACCCAGATTCACCAGGCCAGTGACTGGCCTTGCGCTCCCTGCCTGCAGAAGAAGTGCACCTACAAACCGAGCGCCGACGACCTGCGCCGGTTCGATCTGAAACGCGAGTGGCCGCTGTGCTTCACTCGCCTGAATCCCGAGCATGTGGCGGGCCGCTTGAGCGCGTTGCTGCTGGCTGAGGATGTCCGTTGATGCAACTGGCTTTCGTGCTTTACAAATATTTCCCCTTCGGCGGGCTGCAGCGCGATTTCATGCGCATTGCCCTGGAATGCCAGAAGCGGGGCCACCAGATCCGTGTGTACACGTTGATCTGGGAGGGTGACATTCCGCCGGGCTTCGAAGTGCTGGTGGCGCCGGTGAAAGCGATTTTCAACCACCGCCGCAATGAGAAACTCAGTGCCTGGATGGCCGCCGACCTGGCCAAGCGCCCGGTCGACCGCCTGATCGGCTTCAACAAAATGCCGGGCCTGGATGTGTACTACGCTGCCGACGGCTGCTTCGAGGACAAGGCGCAGACCTTGCGCGGTGGCTTGTACCGCCGCTGGGGCCGCTACCGGCACTTTGCCGAGTATGAGCGCGCGGTGTTCGCCAAGGACGCCCATACCGAAGTGTTGATGATTTCCGAAGTGCAGCAGCCGCTGTTCATCAAGCACTATGGCACCCCGGTGGAACGCTTCCACCTGCTGCCACCGGGTATTTCCCAGGACCGCCGTGCGCCGGCCAATGCCGCCGAGATTCGCGCCGAGTTCCGCAAGGAATTCAACCTGGGCGAGGATGACCTGCTGCTGGTTCAGATTGGTTCGGGCTTCAAGACCAAGGGTGTGGACCGCAGCCTCAAGGCCCTGGCCGCGCTGCCGTCGGCCCTGCGCAAACGCACGAAGCTGATGGTGATCGGCCAGGACGACCCCAAGGTGTTCCAGCTGCAAAGCGCCACCCTGGGCCTGGGCGACCAGGTGCAGTTCCTCAAGGGCCGCAGCGACATTCCGCGCTTCCTGCTGGGTGCCGACCTGCTGATTCACCCGGCGTACAACGAGAACACCGGTACAGTGCTGCTCGAAGCGCTGGTGGCCGGTCTGCCGGTGCTGGTGTCCAAGGTGTGCGGCTACGCCCACTACATCGCCGAGGCCGACAGTGGCCTGGTGCTGGACGAGCCGTTCGAGCAGGAACAGCTCAACGGTTACTTGCAGCGCATGCTCGAAGACCCGCAGGCCCGCGCCAGCTGGTCGCGCAACGGCCTGGCATATGCAGAAACCGCCGATCTGTACAGCATGCCGCAGCATGCTGCCGACGTGATCCTGGGGCAGAAAACCGCATGAAGCTGATAGTGGCCGAACCCTTCAAACGCCTGTGGGCCGGGCGTGATGCCTTCGACGCCGTAGAAGCGCTGCAAGGCGAGGTCTATCGCGAACTGGAAGGGCGCCGCACGCTGCGTACCGAGGTGGAGGGCGAGGGGTTCTTCGTCAAGATCCACCGCGGCATTGGCTGGGGCGAAATCTTCAAGAACTTGTTCACGGCCAAGCTGCCAGTGCTCGGCGCCGGCCAGGAGTGGCGGGCCATCCAGCGCCTGCATGAGGTGGGTGTGCCGACCATGACCGCCGTCGCCTACGGCGAGCGCGGCAGCAACCCGGCCACGCAGCACTCGTTCATCATCACCGAAGAACTGGCGCCAACCATCAGCCTTGAAGACTACAGCATCGACTGGGTCAAGCAGCCGCCCGAGCCGCGCCTGAAGCGCGCGCTGATCGCCGAAGTGGCGAAGATGACTGGCGGTATGCACCGCGCTGGGGTCAACCACCGCGACTGCTATATCTGCCATTTCCTGCTGCACACCGACCGACCGGTGACGGCGGATGACTTCAAACTGTCGGTGATCGACCTGCACCGCGCGCAAACCCGGGCGACAATCAGCCGCCGCTGGCGTGACAAGGACCTGGCCGCGCTGTACTTCTCGGCGCTGGACATCGGCCTGACCCAGCGCGACAAGCTGCGTTTCCTGCGCGGTTACTTCCAGCGCCCGCTGCGCCAAGTCCTCAAGGACGAAGCCGCGTTGCTCGCCTGGTTGGAGCGCAAGGCGCAGAAACTCTACGATCGCAAGCAACGCTATGGGGATGCACTCTGATGGCGAGTTGGACACTGGCGCCGGGTTACGAACACCTGGCGACGGACTTCGGCAGCCTCGATGCGGTATTTGCCATCCAGGGCGAACGCCTGACCCGCGACCCGCTCAGCGAAGTGGTCCGTATCGAACGCAGCGGGGTCAACTACTACGTCAAGCGCTACACCGGGGCCGGCAAGCACATGCGTCGCTACCTGGGCCGGCCGCGCATCAAGGCCGAATGGCAGAACCTCAAACAGTTCGCCAAGTGGGGCATCCCCACTGCTGAGGTGGTGGCCTGGGGCCTGGAGCGCAACGGCCTGGCCTTTGGCCGTGGGGCGATGATCACCCGTGAACTGCCGCGCACCGAAGACCTGTCGGCACTGGCCGAGCGCCACGATGCGCGCCTGGCCGACCGTGCCTGGGTCGACCATGTCAGCCGTCAGCTGGCGCGCCATACCCGGGTAATGCACGAGCACCGTTTCGCCCACAACGACCTGAAGTGGCGCAACCTGCTGGTCGATGACCAGGGCACGCTATTCTTCATCGACTGCCCCACCGGCGACTTCTGGCGCGGTTTCATGTGGCGACACCGGATGATCAAGGACCTGGCATGCCTGGACAAGGTGGCCAAATACCACCTGTCCGCCACCCAACGCCTGCGCTTCTACCTGCAATACCGTGGCCGCGACCGGCTGAATGTGCGCGACAAGAAGCGCATTCGCCAGGTATTGGGCTTTTTCGAGGGAAGGGAATGACCGATTACCTGGCCAGCGCGGACCTCGCGCTGCTCAAACGCCATGGCCTGGACGACTTCGAGGCGCTGTGGGCGCTGCAACTCGAGGCTGTGGACGAACCCAACACCGGCCGTGGCGGCTGGAGCAGCGTGTTTCGCCTGGAACTCGAAGGCAAGGGCTACTACCTCAAGCGCCAGAGCGACTACCTGACCCGCACCCTGCACCGGCCGTTCGGCGAGCCGACCTTTGCCCGTGAGTTTCGCAACATCAGCCGCTACCAGAAGCTGCACATTCCTGCGTTGCAGGCAGTGTTCTATGGTGAGCGCAAGCAGGGCGGCAAGCACCGGGCCATCCTGATGACCCGCGCTTTGGACGAGTGGGCCGACCTCGACGGCCTGCTGGCCCAATGGCCACAGCTGGGCGACGCCGAACGCAACGGTATCCTGCAGGCCTGCGGCCAGCTGGCGCGCACACTGCACAGCGCCGGCCAGGTGCATGGCTGCTTCTACCCCAAGCACATCTTCCTGCGCCAACGCCGCGACGGTTGGGACGCGCAGTTGATCGACCTGGAAAAGACCCGGCCATTGCTGTTCGGCATGCGCGACCGCCTCAAGGACCTGGAGCCGCTGCTGCGCCGCGCCCAGGCCTGGAGCGAGCAGGATGTGCGTACCTTGCTGGCCACGTACCTGGCACAGCCGGCCGATGGTTCGCTGGTGAATACCTGGCTGCAACGCCTGACGCAACGCCGTCGTGAAAAAGAGGCCCGCTGATGCGTTTGTCTGAATTGAAAGATGCCGGCCGCAACCCGTCGTTGCCGCTGAGCATCACCCTGGCCGATGCCGCTGGCAGCGCTGACCTGCAACTGCTCAGCTTGCTGCGCGTGTTGCCAGGCCAGCGTTATGTGGGCGCTGGTGTGTGGCGCGGCACCCCGGTGCTGGCCAAGTTGCTGGTAGGCGGCAACGCGGCTAGGCATTTCCAGCGCGAGCTGCAAGGTGTGAAGTTGCTGGCCGAGCAGGGCCTGACCACGCCCAAGCTGCTGGCCGACGGCCTCAAGGAAGGCGAAGGCGGCTGGCTGCTGTTCGAATTCCTCGACGGTGCCGAAAGCCTGGCCGATGCCTGGGCCGCAGTTGAAAACCTGCCCGTGCTGGCTGACGAACAGCACCTGGTGCTAGGCGAAGCGCTCACCGCCGTTGCGCACATGCACGCCCAAGGCCTGTGGCAGGAAGACTTGCACCTGGACAACCTGCTGCGCCATGGCGGCAAGTTGTACTTGATCGACGGCGCTGGCATCAAGGCCGAAACACCTGGCCAACAGTTGTCGCGTCCGCGTGTGCTGGAAAACCTCGGCGTGTTCTTCGCCCAATTGCCCAAGCGCCTGGAGCCGTTCATCGAAGAGCTGCTGGTGCACTACCTGCTGGCCAATGCCGAGCATGCGCTACCGCTGGAAGCCCTGCAGAAACAGGTAGACAAGGTGCGCAACTGGCGGCAGAAGGACTACCTGGAAAAGGCCGGCCGCGAGTGCAGCTTGTTCAGCGTCCAGCGCAGCCTCTCGGGGTTGCAGGCGATCCGCCGCAGTGAAGTCAGCGCCATGCAGCCGGTGCTGGCGCAGGCCGATACGCTGATCGACAAGGGCCATCTGTACAAGACCGGTGGCGCCGCCAGTGTGGCACGCATCGAAGTGAACGGTCGTCAGCTGGTGCTCAAGCGCTACAACATCAAGAACACCGCGCATTGGTTCAAACGCTTTTGGCGCCCGAGCCGTGCCTGGCATTCGTGGATCGAGGGCCATCGTCTGGAATTCCTCGACATTGCCACACCCAAACCGTTGGCGGTGCTGGAGCAACGGGTCATGGGGCTGCGCAGCCGTGCTTACCTGGTGACCGAGTACGTCGATGGCCCGGACCTCACCGCGTGTTTCGCACCGTTCGTGGAGAACGGCGATGCACCGGAGGAGCAGGTAGACGCCCTGGTGCATGTGATGCAGCAGCTGATCCGCGAACGCATCAGCCATGGCGACTTCAAGGGCCATAACCTGTTCTGGGACAACGGCCGGTGGTCGCTGATCGACCTCGACGCCATGTGCCAGCACGCTACCCAGCTCAGCTTCGCCCCGGCCTACGCCCGTGACCGGGCGCGGCTGCTGCGTAACTGGCCGAGCGGCAGTGCCTTGCATCAGCGGCTAGACCGGCTGCTGCCCAAGCTGGCCGAATGATCCGCGGGTAATCGTTCGGCAACACCCGGTTTCAGCGGGCTACCTCAGCGGCGCCACAGGCCGCGTATCGAGAACCACGCAGGTAGCCCAAGGCCAAGCCAGGACAGCCCGTCCCACCCGCCGTCACCGAGCAAGGCGGCGAACAGCCCCAGGGCCCCCAACAAGGCGATCAGCGCCGGCCAGGCGAAAATGCGCGCAGTGGTTTGCGACTTGTGGCTCATGCACGCGCCTCCCTGGGTTTGCGCTGCTTGCCCCACCACAGGTACAGGCCGCTGCAGAGCACGATGATGGTCAGCACGTCGAGCACAGCCCAGAGGATTTGCATCGGCCGCCCGCCGTAGTCGCCGAAATGCAAGGGTTGCGACAGGCCCATGGCGTCCATGTACCAGGGGCGCTCGCCGACTGCTGTAACCTCAAGGGTGCGCGCATCGATCAGTACCGGCGTGAACAGATGCGAGCTCAGGTGCGTGGCACCGTTCATGAACACCGCATAGTGGTGCTCGCTGGAGAAGCGCGTGCCGGGGAAGGCGATGAAATCCGGGCGCATGCCGGGGGCGGCCTGTTCGGCAATTTCCAGCAGGCGTGTGGCGGGTGCGCGCTCGGTGAGCGGCGGGGCGTCGCGGTAGGGGGCAACCATGGCGGCCAGGCTGTCGTTGCGCCAAGCCGCGATGACCAGGTCGGACAGGGCGCTGATCACACCGGTCACGCCTACCGTCAATGCCCAGGCCAGGGTGACCACGCCGATCAGGTTGTGCAGGTCCAGCCAGCGCAGGCGGCGGGACTTTTCGTGGCGCACGGTGCCGAAGTCCAGGCGGCGCATGAACGGCGCATAGAGCACGGTGCCAGAAACGATCGCGACGATGAACAATACACCCATGAAGGCCAGCAGCAGTTTGCCGGGCAAGCCGGCGAACATGTCCACGTGCAGGCGCAGCATCACCATCATGAAGCCGCCATTGGCGGCGGGCATGGCCACCGCTTCACCGGTACGGGCATCGAGCATGAAGGTGTGCGACAGGTTGGGGTCGGTGCCAGCGGTGGCGGCGGTGATGGCCACCACGCCGTTGGGTTCGTCCTCTTCGTAGCCAAAGTACTGCATGACCTCGCCGGGTCGGTGCTGCTGCGCTTTGAGTACGAGCTGCTGCAAATCGAGGTGTGGGGTGCCTGCTGGCATTTCACGCAGTTCGGGGGCGTCGCCGAGCAGGTGTTCGAGTTCGTGGTGGAAGATCAGCGGCAGGCCGGTGATTGCCAGTAACAGCAGGAACAGGGTACAGACCAAGCTGCTCCAGGTGTGGATCACGGACCAGCGGCGGATGGTTGGGCTTTTCATCACGGTACCGATTGTTGTCTGTTGGAGCCTGGGGCCGCAAAGCGGCCCCAGCTCACTCAGAACTTGTAAGTGGCGCTGGCGACAACGCTGCGCTCATCGCCGTAGTAGCAGTAGTACGAGTCACAGGTAGAGAGGTAATCCTTGTTCAACAGGTTGGTGGCAGTGACCGCCACCGACGCGCCCTTCAGGCTGGTGTCCAGGCGACCCAGATCGTAGTGCACGGATGCATCGAACACCGTGTAGGCCTTGGCCTTGCCCAGGTAGGTATTGCCTTGGTCGCCATAGGTATTGCCGGTGTAACGCGCGCCTAGGCCAATGCCAAAGCCGTCGAGCACGCCGGAGTGCCAGGTGTAGTCACCCCATACCGAGGCTTGCTGGTTCGGCATCAGCTGGAGGCGGTTGCCTTTGTACAGGCCGTCCTGTACTTCAGATTTTGCCAGGGTGTAAGCGGCAATCACTTTCAGGTTTTCGGTAACGTCGGAAACCGCTTCAAGCTCCAGGCCGTGAACTTTCACTTCGCCGGTCTGGCTGGTGACGGTTACGCCACCGACGTTGTTGGTGACCGAGACGTTCTTCTGGGTCAGGTCATACACGGCTGCCGACAGCAGGGTGTTGGAGCCCGGTGGTTGGTACTTGATGCCCAGCTCCCACTGCTGGCCTTCGGTCGGCTTGAGCGACTCGGTCGCTGAAGCGCTGGCATTGCTGGTAGGTTGGAACGACTCGGCATACGACAGGTACGGCACGAAGCCCGAATCGAAGACATAGCTGATGGCCGCGTTGCCGCTGAACTTCTTGTCGCGCTGGGTATTGGTGGCATCGCCCTGGTTGAAGTACTTGGTACCGGTATGCACCCAGTCCTCACGACCGCCCAAGGTCAGGCGCCAGTTGCCAAGCGCCATCTGGTCCTGGACATACAAGCCGGTCTGACGGGATTTCTGGTTGTAGTCGTAGAACGCCGTGGAGCGGTCCGGGCGAGTGATCGGCACCCCGTAGACCGGGTTGATGACATTGCTGTCCGGCACGTTGAAGCCGAAGATCGACAGGTAATTGGTGTTGATGCGCTGGTGGTCCAGGCCGAGCAGCAGGGTGTGGCTGATGTCGCCAGTGGTGAAGTCGGCCTGGAAGTTGTTGTCCACGGCGAACTGGCTGATGTCTTCGTCCGTGTTGGTGGACATGCGGCTGACCGTGCCATCGTCTTTCACCGGGCCACCGGGCTCGTAATAGCTGCCGGGCGTGATGGTCTGGAACGACAAGTCCGTCTTGGTGTAGCGCAGGTTCTGACGGAACTGCCAGACGTCGTTGATACGGTGCTCGAAGGCATAGCCCAGCGCGTAATAGGTGCGGTCGTAGAACTCGTAGTCCGGGTCACCGAGGTTCTTGTGGTGCGAGATTTTGCCGAATGGCATGTCGATCTTGGTGCCCTGGATAGGGCGGAACTGGCTGGTGGCACCGGTATCGTCGCGGGTGAACTGGGTGAGCAAGGTCAGCGTCGTGTCCTCGTCGATGTTCCAGGTCAGGCTCGGGGCAATGTTGTAGCGCTTGTCGTCGATGTGGTCGATCTGCGTGCCGCCGTCGCGGATTACCCCACTGACGCCATACAGAAAGCGGCCTTCATCGTCGATTTTGCCGGTGCTGGCGAAGTTGATCTGGCGATGGTTGTCGCTGCCGTACTGCAGTTCGATCTCATGCTCGCTTTCTGCTTGTGGGCGACGGCTGACCATGTCCAGCAGGCCGCCGGGTGGGGTCTGGCCATACAGCGAGGACGCCGGGCCGCGCAACAGGGCAAGGCGGTCGAGGTTCCAGGTTTCGGCTTTCGGGTTGGCGTACACACCGCGTGGCAGTGGCAGGCCGTCGAGGAACTGAGTGGGCTCGAAACCGCGCACGCGCATCCAGTCGTAGCGCGTGTCGCTGCCGAAGCTGGCGGACACGATGCCAGGCATGTAGCGCACGGCATCATCCAGGCTGTGCACGCCGCGGTCTTTCATCTGCTCGCGAGTGGCGACGGAAATGGAGCGAGGGACTTCGACCAGCGCGGTATCGGTCTTGGTGCCAGCGGCGGTGCGCTTGGCCAGGTATCCGTCTACCGGGCCCCAGGCGCTTTCAGAAACGCTCGCCGCGTCTACTGTGGTTTCTGGTAGCGCCAGGGTGCCATCCGGGACGGCCACCAGGCTGTAGCTGCCCGCGCTGCTCTGTTGCAACTGCAGGCCAGTACCGCGCAGGGCGGCTTGCAGGGCGCCGAGGCCGTCGTACTGGCCGCTTACCGGGGCCGAGGAGCGGCCGCTGACCAGTGCCGGGTCGATGGCCAAGGCAATACCGGCCTGGCTGGCGATCTGGTTGAGGGTGGTGGCCAGTGGCGCGCTGGGCAGGTTGTAGGCGCGCGGAGCGGACTGCTCGGCGGCGAACAAGGCAGTGCTGGCCAGCGGTGCGGCCACGGCGATGGCCAGGGCCATCAGGCTGGGGCGCAGGATACGATCTACGGCACGGGACATGCGGCGGTTCCTCGACGGGTAAGTGCTTGCTGCTTCCTTGCCGAGCGAGATTTGAAAAGTGACAGGGTGAATCTGAAAAAAAGTGAGAATTATTTGAAATTGGTTTTTGCCTGCATTGGCCGCTTCGCGGTTAACCCGCTCCCACAGGTGTTTCACACGGCCTGAAACCGGTGGGGGTCTGTGGGAAAGGGGTCACCCGCGATGAGGGCGGTGCGGGTTTATTTGGGAACGACGTTGACCCACCACTGGGTATGCCGCTCGATCTTCACCGGTAATGCCGGCACTAGCGATGCCAGCGCCAGATCGGTGTCGGTCAGCGGGAAGCTGCCGGTCACGCGCAGGTTGGCGACCCTGGCGTCCACCCCGAGGTAGCCGCTGCGGTACTGGCCCAGTGCTGCCAGCAGGTCGCCCAGGCGCACGTTGTCGACCACCAGCATGCCGCGGGTCCAGGCATCGGCACCGGCTGGCACCGTGCCGACCTGGCCGAGGCCGTTGGCATTCATCAGCACTTGCTGGCCTTCACGCAGCACGTGTTCGTCGCCGCTGTTATGCGGCATGGCGGCGACCGAGGCTTGCAGCACTTCCAGGCGTGTACCTTCAGCTTCGCGGCGTACCAGGAAGCGTGTGCCCAATGGCCGCAGGCGACCGTCGTCGGTGCGCACCAGCAGCGGGCGCGGGTCCTGGTGGCCGGTTTCGACCGAGATTTCGCCCTGGTGCAGCACAATCACCCGTTGTTCGCCGGCATAGTCGATATCCACGGCGGTGTGGGTGTTCAGGCTCAGCAGTGTGCCGTCTTCCAGGCGCAAGGTACGCAGTTCGCCCGTGGCGGTGCGCTGGTCGGCCAGCCAGTAGCTGGGCGCCAGCGACGGGGCACCGACCCAGGCCAGCAGCGAACCGAGCAGGAACATACCGGCCAGCCCGCCGCCAACCTTGCCGATGCGTCGCCGCAGGCCGACACGCGATTGCAGCAGGGCCTGGCGTGCCGGGCCGGCCGCAGCACTGACACGTTGGTCCATGGCGCCCAGCTGGCGCCAGGCACGCGCGTGTTCTTCGCTGGCGGCATGCCAACGCATGAACGCGTTGCGCTCATCCGGTGTGCCGCTGGCGTCGTCGAGGCTGAGTTTCCAGGCGATGGCGGCTTCCAGTACCCGGGACGAAACCGGTGCGTTGCTCACGTCGGCTCCCCGTACAGGGCCACGTAGCACTGGCGCATGCCTTGGGCGATGTACTGGCGCACACGCGATACCGAAACGCCCAGGCGCTCGGCGATTTCGGCATGGCCCATGCCGTCCAGCCGGTTATGCAGGAACGCCGCGCGGGCCTTGCTCGACAGCTTGCCGAGCAGGCGGTCGATGGCCTTGAGGTCTTCGAGGATCAGGTGCTGCACTTCTGGCGAGGGGTGTTCGGCTTCCGGGATCAGCGCCAGCTCGGCCAGGTAGGCCTGTTCCAGCGCGGCGCGGCGAAAGTGGTCGAACATCAGCCCCTTGGCCACGGCGGCGAGAAAGGCGCGGGGTTCGCGGGGTGTGTCCAGTCGCTCGCGACCCAGCAGGCGCACGAAGGTGTCCTGGCTCAGGTCTTCGGCACGTTGGCGGCAGGCCATGCTGCGTTGCAGCCAGGCGAGCAGCCAGCCGCGATGGTCGCGGTACAGCGAATCGACCAGATCGGCGTGTGGGCTCTGTGCAGAAGACAAGCAGCGTCCCCCCGGAACGAATGTATTAACTAACGATAATTATTCGCGATTGTTGCAGAGGGGAGGGGGTGGGTGCAATGGACGCTTATCGGATTGCCATCATGGGGAAGGGTGATGGGATTGGCTTGAGTGTTTTAGCGCCTGTGAAATCGAGCGCCCCCGGGCGGCGCTCGATTTCACAGGCCCTGCCGCACTCAAACCCTACAAACCGTGACTTTGCACGTTGCGCCGCCGCCACCTGCGCAGTCGCTGTTCCAGCTGCAACGGGCTGTCCAACTGCTGGCGCCGGGCCTGGCTGAACAGGATCAGTGCCAGCTCTGCAGTCACCTGGGCATCGGCGCTGGCGTGGTGGCGCTCTTCCACTTGCAAGCCAAAGCGCGCCACCCAGTCATCCAGCCCGGCTTCGCGCAACACCGTGTCGGGGTTGAGCATCGGCGCAAGCTCGGCAACGTCGAGAAAAACAGATTGCAAGCGATGACCAAGGCTTTCCTTCAACGCCCGTGCCAGCATGCGCTGGTCGAATGGTGCGTGAAACGCCAGCACCGGGCTGTCGCCCATGAAATCGAGCAAATCCAGCAAGGCCTCGGCTGGGTCGCAACCGGCAGCCAGAGCGCTGGGGCCCAAGCCGTGGATCAGCACGCTGGCGTTGGTTTTCTGCAACGGCCGGTGCAAGGTGCGCTCGAACTGCTGGGCAAAGTCGATGGCACCGTCCTCGATGGCCACCGCCCCGATCGACAGCACCTGGTCACGGTTGGGGTTGAGCCCGCTGGTTTCCAGGTCCAGCACCACCCAGCGCTGCTCGCGCAAACTGCACACACCCAGGGGCGCCGGCTTGGCGTGTCGGGCCAGGCGCTGGCGCGTGATGGAGTCCAGCTCGGGCGCACTGGGGCGCAGCCAGGCGAACAGGCTCATAGCTGATACCGCAAGGCCAGGCTGCTTTGCAGGCGCTGGGCCTGGCGCAGGGATTCGCGCAGGATGCGCCGGTCCAGGTGGTTGAGGCTGTCCGGGTCAAGCCGGTTGGAGTACGGCAGGTTGTCGCGGGTCTGACGCTGGTGCTGCTGCATGCGGGTTTGCTGGATGAAGTGGTAGGCCTCTTCATAGGCGGCGCCGTCCAGCGGCTCGATCACGCCCTTGGCCACCAACTGGCGCAGGCGTTCCAAGGTATTGCAAGCGCCAATGCCATTGGCCAGGGCCAGCAAGCGGGCGCCATCGACGAAGGGCGTCAGGCCCTGGACCTTGAGGTCGAGTGTGGCGGCCTTGTCATTACCTTGGCGGGTCAGCACGAACTCGCGCAGGCGGCCTACCGGCGGGCGCTGGCGCAGAGCGTTATCGGCCAGCATGCGTTGGAAGATACGGTTGTCGGCGACCTGCTGAAGCAGGCCCTGGCGCAGTTGCTCGCAGCCTTGTTCGTCGCCCCACACCACCCGCAGGTCGAAGTAGATGCTCGAACCCAGCAGGTTTTCCGGGCTGGCTTCACGGACGAAACCGGCAAAGCGCCGCGCCCATTCGTTGCGCGACAGGCACAAGTCAGGGTTGCCGGCCATGACGTTGCCCTTGCACAGGGTAAAGCCGCACTGGGCCAGACACTGGTTGATGTATTGCGCCAGTGGCAGCAGGCGGGCGCGGATGGCGTCGGCCTCGGCATTGTCGGCGGCTTCGAAGAGGATGCCGTTGTCCTGGTCGGTATGCAGGGTCTGTTCGCGTCGCCCTTCGCTGCCAAAGCACAGCCAGCTGAATGGCACGCCCGGGTCGCCACGCTCGGCCAGGGCCAGTTCGATTACCCGGCACACGGTGTGGTCGTTGAGCAAGGTGATGATCTGGGTGATCTGCGTCGACGATGCGCCATGGGCCAGCATGCGCTCGACCAGTTGGCTGATTTCACCGCGCAGCGAGACCAAGGTATCCAACCGAGGCGCATGGCGAATAGTGCGGGCCAGGTGTACCAGGTCGACCCGTTGCAGGGAGAACAGGTCGCGCTCGGAAACCACCCCGCACAGACGCCGGTTTTCCACCAGGCAGACATGGGCGATATGCCGCTCGGTCATGGCCATGGCCGCGTCGAAGGCGCTGGCCTGGGGGCTGAGGTAGAACGGCTTGGCGGTCATGTGACGGTCGATGGGCGCTCCCAGGTCGGCATCCTCCGCAGCCACCACCTGGCGCAGGTCGCGCAGGGTGAATATGCCGATGGGGTAGCGCTGCGGGTCGACCACCACGATGCTGCCAACCTGTTGCTCGTGCATCAGCCGCACGGCTTCGCGCAGGGACGTGTCGCCGCTGCACACCACCGGGTGACGCATGGCCAGTTCGCCCAAGGGCGTGTTCAACGAGTACTGGGTACCGAGGGTTTCCACCGCACGCTGGCGTACCTGTTGGTTGACCTGGTCAAGCAGGCTGCTGACCCCGCGCAGTGCAAAATCCCGAAACACTTCAGACATCGAGAACACGCGGATGAACGCGGCCTTGTTCAACTGCAGGCAGAAGGTGTCCTCACCGGCCAGGTGCTCGGTGCGGGTCGCCCGCTCGCCCAGCAGGGCGGCCAGCGGGAAGCATTCGCCACTGGTGATTTCGAAGGTGGTCTCCACGCCAGGCTTGACCAGGTGCTGGCGCTCGCCAACCACGCGGCCCTGCTTGACGACGTAGAAGTGCTCGACCGGCCCATCGGCAGGTTTGACGATGCTTTCGCCACCGGCGTAGAAGCGCAGCTGGCACTGCTCGACCAGGTAGGCCAGGTGGCTGTGCTCCATCTGGTTGAACGGCGGAAAGCGCTGCAGAAACTGCAGGGTGCCTTGAATGTTCTGCAGTACTGCTGTCCTGCCCGCCTGGCTGTAGGCGTCCTTTTTGCTCATGAAACTGACCGTATCGCTACGCCGAACTATATATATCTATATATAGGTGCCGGCCCTGTTGTTTTCTGCCTCCATGGTCGGCTTGCGGCGGGGTGGTGCCCATTGGACGTAAGTCTATGAGTGCCCCTGTCAGAGACCCGACGAAAGGCGAAACGGGTTACGCAAGTAATGCGGTCCTAATGCTGAAGCGGAATTTTTTTGACGAGATGGCCATGCCTGAGCAAACCGACATCCTGAGCGACGCCGAACGCGAGGCATTGGCCGTGGTGAGTGCGCCTGTCGCGCCCAGGCCGTTGGTGCTGGTGGTGGATGACAACGCGGTGAACCGCGAGGCGTTGATCCTGTATCTGAAAAGCCGGGGCATCGATGCGGTCGGGGCGGACGGGGCGGAGGAAGCCAGGTTGTACCTGCATTACCAGCAGCGCATCAGTTTGATGATCACCGATTTACGCATGCAGCCCGAAGATGGCCTGGGCTTGATCCGCACGATTCGTGAGTCGGAGCGGGCGGCGTTGTCGATCATCGTGGTGTCGGGCGATACCGATGTGGAGGAGGCGGTGGACGTGATGCACCTGGGGGTGGTGGACTTCCTGCTCAAGCCGGTAGACCTGGGCAAGCTGTTGGAACTGGTGAAGAAAGAACTGAAAATGTAGAGATGTAAAAAGGGGCCGCAATGCGGCCCCTTGTGGTTTACAACCCGTTACGCGCCTTGAACTCGCGGCGACGGCGGTGCAGCACCGGCTCGGTATAGCCGTTCGGCTGCTTGCCACCTTCCACTACCAGCTCCACGGCCGCCTGGAACGCGACGTTGTCGTCGAAGTTCGGCGCCATCGGACGGTACAGGGCGTCGCCAGCGTTCTGCTGGTCAACCACCACGGCCATGCGCTTGAGGCTTTCCAGCACCTGCTCCTGGCTGACCACGCCGTGGCGCAGCCAGTTGGCCAGCAGCTGGGCGGAGATGCGCAGGGTGGCACGGTCTTCCATCAGGCCGACGTTGTTGATGTCCGGCACCTTCGAGCAACCCACGCCCTGGTCGATCCAGCGCACCACGTAGCCGAGGATGCCCTGGGCGTTGTTGTCCAGCTCGTTGCGGATTTCTTCGGCCGACCAGTTGGTGTCGGCGGCCAGCGGGATGGCCAGAATGTCGTCCACCGAGGCCGGGGTACGCGAAGCCAGTTCACGCTGACGCGCCTGCACGTCCACCTTGTGGTAGTGCAGGGCGTGCAGGGTGGCGGCAGTCGGCGACGGCACCCAGGCGGTGTTGGCACCGGCCAGTGGGTGGGCGATTTTCTGCTCGAGCATGGCTGCCATCAGGTCAGGCATGGCCCACATGCCCTTGCCGATTTGCGCACGGCCTTGCAGGCCGGTGGCCAGGCCAACGTCGACGTTGTTGTTCTCGTAGGCGCCGATCCATTTCTCGTTCTTCATGGCGCCCTTGCGCACCACGGCGCCGGCTTCCATCGAGGTGTGGATTTCATCGCCAGTGCGGTCGAGGAAACCGGTGTTGATGAACGCCACGCGCTCGGCGGCCGCCTTGATGCAGGACTTGAGGTTGACCGTGGTACGGCGCTCCTCGTCCATGATGCCGACCTTGACGGTGTTGCGCGGCATGCCCAGCAGGTCTTCGACCTGGCTGAAGATTTCGGCGGCGAAGGCCACTTCTTCCGGGCCGTGCATTTTCGGCTTGACGATGTACACGCTGCCGCTGCGGGTGTTCTTGCGGCTGGTGTTGCCGTTGAGGTTGTGCAGGGCGATCAGGTTGGTGAACAGGCCGTCCTGGATACCTTCGGGGATTTCGTTGCCTTGGGCATCGAGTACCGCCGGGTTGGTCATCAAGTGGCCAACGTTGCGCACGAACAGCAGCGAACGGCCGTGCAGCGTCACGCTGCCACCGTTGGGCGCGGCGTACTCGCGGTCCGGGTTCATGGTGCGGGTGAAGGTTTTGCCACCCTTGCTCACGGTTTCGGCCAGGTCACCTTTCATCAGGCCCAGCCAGTTGCGGTAGACGACTACCTTGTCGTCGGCGTCGACGGCGGCAACCGAGTCTTCGCAGTCCATGATGGTGGTCAGTGCCGACTCCATCAGGATGTCTTTCACGCTGGCGGCGTCGGTGCTGCCGACCGGGGTGTTGGCATCGACCTGGATTTCGAAGTGCAGGCCGTTGTGCTTGAGCAGCACGGCGGTCGGTGCGGCGGCGTCACCGTGGAAGCCGATCAGCTGGGCATCGTCGCGCAGGCCGCTGTTGCTGCCGCCTTTGAGGGCAACGACCAGCTTGCCGCCTTCGATGCGGTAGCCGGTGGAGTCGACGTGCGAGCCGGCAGCCAGTGGCGCGGCTTCATCGAGGAAGGCGCGGGCAAAGGCGATGACCTTGTCGCCACGCACCTTGTTGTAACCCTGGCCTTTTTCGGCGCCGCCTTCATCGCTGATGGCGTCGGTGCCGTACAGGGCGTCGTACAGCGAACCCCAGCGGGCGTTGGCGGCGTTCAGGGCGAAGCGGGCGTTCATCACCGGAACGACCAGCTGCGGGCCGGCCATGTGGGCGATTTCTTCGTCCACGTTCTGGGTGGTGGCCTGGAAATCGTCAGCTTGTGGCAGCAGATAGCCGATTTCCTGGAGGAATGCTTTGTAGGCTACGGCGTCGTGGGCCTGGCCTTGGCGTGCCTGGTGCCAGGCGTCGATCTTGGCTTGCAGCTCGTCGCGCTTGGCGAGCAGGGCTTTGTTCTTTGGAGCGAGGTCATTGATGATCTTCTCTGCACCCGCCCAGAACTGCTCGGCGACGATGCCGGTCCCTGGGATGGCTTCGTTGTTCACGAAGTCGTACAGGACCTTGGCGACCTGAAGGCCACCGACTTGAACGTATCCAGTCATTGCTTGCCTCACTCTGCTCAGCTATTTCGCTCTTCTGTATTAAGCCTGTAGCGCTTCTCTAAACACGGCACCCGTGCGTGCTCCCCGGTTGTGCCGGGCGCGGCTGGGTGCGGCCGGCCAGACGGGCTGGCGGGCAGTGTGCGTATTTTCACAGGCGCCTTGGCAGACATCCAAACGACGTTTTGTAGTCCGCGCCACGGGATACTACATGAAGCAGTAGGCGGGGCAAAATCAGACTAAAAGCGCCGTTCTGCGACCCGTTGGTCGCGTATGGTCACGCTGGGAGTGGGTATGTTCGCAAAAAACAGGTGGATTGTTCCAGATAAATCTTGAAACAGTACACGATTCGTTGTGCGGATTGCCCTGCGGCAGGTTGCCGCGCCTTGCCTATACTGAGTCGATCCCCCGATTTTCTGCCGCCCGGCGCGGTTCGACACGAGGAAGGGCTTGTGGATCATCTTGTACTGACTGTTATTGCCCCTGACAAGGCCGGCCAGGTCGAACGCATTGCCCAGTGCATCGCCGACCACAGTGGCAATTGGCTGGAAAGCCGCATGTCGCGCATGGCCGGGCAGTTTGCCGGCATCTTGCGGGTGGCGGTGCCGGCCGAAAACTACGCAGAACTGGTGGCCTCACTGCAGGGGCTGGCCCGGTATGACATTCGCGTGCTGATTGCCGAAAGCGGGATCGAGCCGTCGTGTACCTGGAAGCCGATTGCCATGGAGCTGGTGGGTAATGACCGGCCGGGGATCGTGCGAGACATTACGCGGTTGCTGGCGGATCTGGGGGTGAACCTTGAGCGGTTCAGCACTGAGGTGCGGCCTGCGCCGATGAGCAGCGAGCCTCTTTTCCATGCCGATGCGTTGCTGGCGCTGCCGTTGACCCTGTCGCTGGATGAACTGCAGCAAAAGTTGGAGAGCCTGGCGGATGACTTGATGGTGGAGTTGCAGTTGCGGGCGGAGGATTGATCCGAGATTGCCGGGGCCGCTGCGCGCCCCATCGCGACACAAGGCCGCTCCTACAGGGGTTACGCGGTCCCCTGTAGGAGCGGCCTTGTGTCGCGATGGGCTGCAAAGCAGCCCCCTGCGGTTATCCCGATATCACGGGGAAGGCCCTGTGGATAACCTGGGGGTGTACCTCTCCAGCCCAAGCACTGTGCGCCTTACACGGTTTTGATCAAAAAACACCCAGAAATCAGCAGCTTGTGCACAAAGCACGGGGAAGAGGGTGTGGATAACCTTTGGAGATGTTGCCGCAGGCCACGAGCCACGTGGCCTGCGCAGATTTGATTATTTTTTGATCAGCTGCGCTTGCGCAAATTCCACCAGGCATCGACGCTGTAAATCGCCAATCCCGCCCAAATGAACATGAACGCCACCAAGGTGCTCGACGACAAATGCTCATCGAACAGCAGCACAGCTTGCAGCAGCACCAAGGTCGGCGCCAGGTACTGCAAGAAGCCCAGGGTGGTATACGGCAGGTGCCGCGCCGCAGCGTTGAAGCACACCAGCGGCACCAGCGTTACTGGCCCGGCAGCCATCAACCACAGTGCTTCGCTGCTGGTGTAGAACGCCCCCTGGGCACTCATCGCCGCCGGGTGCAGCAGCAGCCAGCCCAGGGCCAGCGGCACCAGCATCCAGGTTTCCACCACCAGCCCCGGCAGTGCGGCCACCGGTGCCTGCTTGCGGATCAGCCCATAAAAGCCAAAGCTCAGTGCCAGCACCAGCGACACCCAAGGCAGGCTGCCCACTTGCCACACCTGCTGGGCCACACCCACGGCGGCCATGCCCACCGCCAGCCATTGCAGGCGGCGCAGGCGCTCGCCAAGAATCAGCATGCCCAGCAACACATTGATCAGCGGGTTGATGTAGTAACCCAGGCTGGCCTCAAGCATGCGCCCGTTGTTCACCGACCACACGTAAGTCAGCCAGTTACCGGCGATCAGTGCCCCGCTCAACGCCAGGATGCCCAGCCGGCGTGGGTTGTCGCGCAGCTCACGCCACCAGCCGGGGTGTTTCCACACCAGTAGCAGCAGCGAGCCGAACAGTGCTGACCAGAGCACCCGGTGGACGATGATCTCCACCGCCGGGACGCTCTGTATCGCCTTGAAGTAAATGGGGAACAGGCCCCAGATGATGTAGGCGCTCAGGCCCAAAGTGTACCCGCGACGCGGGTTTGCGGCGTGCATGCAGAATCCTTGCTCAGCTAGCTAAATATAGCGCGGGGTATTTCAGCACAGGTTGGCCGGTTGTGCTGCGACGAATTAAATGTGGGAACGAGGGCTTGGCCCTGGTTTTTGGAGGTCGTGACATTGATACCTGAACCGGCAATGATCGCTGCATCGATCATTGCCGGTTGTTGAACGACTGGCGTTAAACCGCCTTGGCTTCATCAGGCGCATGAAGCGCCATGAACTGTTCAACGTCGATGAAGGGCAGTGGCAGGATCATGCTGGCGTAATCTTCTGTTACGTCGTTTGTTGCCACAATAACGGCGTACTCTTCCGCCTTTGATGGGTCTGGTGTGTAAACACCGTCGATGCAGGTGCCGCTACCGACGCGAACGTGCCACGACGTATTTTCTGGGTCCACCAGCTCTGCGGGTCTGCTTTTCGGCTTCCACCAAAACTCAAACCTCACACCTTCGCCAGCCCGCGTGGCCTCCAGCCAGTGATTGTCTTGAATAGCTATCGGCAGGAGTACATCAACGTACTTGCTGGTGGCCCCACTGCTGACCTTGATGCGGCTGTGGCGTATGTACATATCGAGCAATGGCATGCTGTCGTCCCAGTCTGGGACTTCGCCTACAGTGGGGGCTAGATACCTTTTCGACGCTTGTGCCAAAGGGTCGCCGTTGTCGATGTCCTCAAGCTTGCCAAACCCTTCGACGGCCCAGTTGATCGCGCCTTTGTTCATCTCGCCCGCCAGGATATCGTTGTAGGCACCGAGATTCAGCGTCATGACGGACGGATAGACACTCACGGTAGTTCGCAGCACGCTTACCAGGGCATGGGCAACATTATCGCCAGACTTGGCAGTTACGATGACCTTGATGAAGCTGTCGTCGAACGTATCGGCAGCGGGTGCAGTGTACACACCCGTTCCAGGGTCGATCTCACCTTTCAGGTCGTCACCGGTGTAATCAGGGAGGTGCTGTACGCTCCAGACTACGCCTGGGGTAGCGGGCTCGGTCGTGAAGGCAATGCGGCCACCGGTCAGTACGCTTGTTTCACCTTGATCGATCGCGGTGTTGTCACTTGTGGAAATGCTGAACTTGGTGCGATCAGGGGCCAATTGACCTACCGTGAGCAAATCATTTGGCCAATGCACGGAGTCAAGGGCAACCTGGGAGTTTCGGAATAGCAGTGATGATAGGATGAACGTGTCAATCTCCACGTCAAGCGTTGTAAATCCAGACATGATGCTATCCAGAAACTCTTTAAACTTGGGTTCGGACCGTTCGTAGCAAAGGCGGTATACTCTTTCGCCATAATGCACGTGTTTCCCAAGGTCTCCGGTGGCCATCAAGTTATAGGTGTAGTCCTGTTTGGTTTTTTCGAGTGCCAGCGAATGCTTGCCTTCAATTGTTTCAATGGTGAACTTGTATTCAAGGCGTATGCTCCAGCTGTTTACAAATTCGCCGTCCTCTATAATCGGATCGAGACCCGAGCGCGGTGTATATGCCCTTCCAGCTGCGCGATGTTCGTCGTTCCAATCGACGATCATTAGGTCGTTTTTGAAAGTTATTCTAAAATTTTTGGCTGTGTCATGTTCGGGGGGGCAGGTGTAGGTGGCGTTGTATTTGGTGAATGTTGTGACGTTTGGCCCAGCGTTGTCATAAAATTCAAAGCCATCAATAGAGAGTTCTCCCGTTGCCCTGTAGCCTAAGCCGCCTGTAAGTAGGGGTGCCCAGTCAAGTAGACTGATACCCGAAGCAGATTCCTTCAGTTGTTTGATTATCAGATTTTTCGTTATGAAATCAGAGTTGATCAGCACGTTTGCACTGTAACCGTCTGGCAAGAGGTATGGCAGCTTGTCGTTTCGATCGGGTGGGATGGCATTCGAACTGTCGAACCCTTCGAGCTCTACAAATAAAACAACGGCCCCGTCACCAAAGGACGCCTGGTTTCTAAGCCGTGTGCCGGGTGCGCCGTGGGTGCGAATCTTGAAATCCTTTGGCTTGAGTATAAGGTCTGCTAGATTAGCCAGTTCACCCAGTGTGTACTCGATGATTTCTCGCTGTCCGGGTTGTACCGTGTAGGCTTCAAAGTATTCTTTGAAATGCAACCCCAGTTTGTCTAGTTCGAATTGTGTTGTGCCACCGTAGAAGGCATAGTTAGTACCTGCAGCATAGCTGAAGTAAACTCTGCCATTCTCCGATACTGCATTCCTAGTGTTTTTCAACTCGATATCGAATACAAGCGATGGCCCATTGATAGGGGAAGCCGTCGCCAAGCGTGTGACCTGCCGGCGCGTGCTGCCTACCGCTTGACTTAGCTGAAGCTGCTTGCCTCTGACCGTTCGCATCATCAGCGTAGCTTTAGAATCGCTGAGGTCTGCATTCTCAAATGTCAGCCTTGGCTGGTCCAGGCAGAAGTCACTCAACTGATGATAAGAAACGCCTGATTCGATATCGACCTCACTGTTCATCGGGTCCAGGAATAGCTCTCCCGTGTAGCGCTCAATAAACTCCTGTTTCAGTACATTGTTTGCTGTTTTTCTATCGAATGCCACGATCACGGGGTAGCCAAAATTTTTCCGTGCTTTGGCTATCTCGTTCAGAAAATCTTCAAGTGACTGGCGTACAAAATTATTCATCGTCTTCTCTCTTTAATTAAGCTGCCTGCAAGGCGCCCCGTTCCAGCCTGGTTATGAGGCGGCCAGTGGTAGCCGACAGGGGGCGCTAGTTGGCTTGCCAACATTAATTTGAGTGGTCCGCTTAATATTTTCTACGCCTGCTTTAATTATTTGCCTACTGGCAAAAATGCTAGGTGTTCAGCCCATAGAGAAGTTTCAGGTGGGGTGCCGGCATCTCGCCTGCCGGCTGGCGTGTCAGGGTATTGCTAGCTAAATCATTTCTGATGCAAGCACTAGAACAACTTCAGCGGTGGTTCGTCCAACGCGGCCATCTGCTCGCGCAGGGCAAGAATCTGGTCGCCCCAGTAACGTGGCTGGCCGAACCACGGGAAGCTGGGTGGGAATGCCGGGTCGTCCCAGCGCCTTGCCAACCAAGCGCTGTAGTGCAACTGACGCAGGGCGCGCAGGGGCTCGATCAAGGCCAGTTCGCGCGGGTCGAAGTCGTGGAACTCGTTGTAGCCGTCGATCAGCTCGGCCAGCTGCCCAAGGCGCTCCTCGCGGTTGCCGGCCAGCATCATCCACAGATCTTGTACCGCCGGGCCCATGCGGCAATCGTCGAGGTCGACCACGTGGTACACCTCGTCGCGGTGCATCAGGTTGCCGGGGTGCAGGTCGCCGTGCAGGCGGATGAGCTGATGCGGTGTACGGGCGTAGATGTCCTCCACCCGCTTGAGCAGGTCGCGTGCCACGGACTCGAAGGCCGGCAACAGTTCGCGAGGGACAAAACCACCTTCCAGCAGGGTGTTCAGCGAGGCGTGGCCGAAGTTGTCCACAGCCAGGGCTTCACGGTGCTCGAATGGCCTGCTGGCACCCACGGCATGCAGACGGCCGAGCAACTGGCCAAGGCGGTAAAGCTGATCGAGGTTGCCTGGCTCCGGGGCATGGCCGCCGCGGCGGGGGAACAGTGTGAAACGGAAGCCCTGGTGTTCGAACAGGGTGCGGCCGTCGTGCTGCATCGGCGCAACCACCGGCACTTCACAGTCGGCCAGTTCAGCGGTGAAGCTGTGTTCCTCAAGAATGGCCGCATCGCTCCAGCGGCCTGGGCGGTAGAACTTGGCGATCAGCGGCTGCGCGTCTTCGATGCCCACCTGGTAGACGCGGTTCTCGTAGCTGTTCAGCGCCAACACGCGGGCATCGCTGAGGAAGCCCAGGCTTTCCACGGCGTCCAGGACCAGGTCGGGGGTGAGGGTGTCGAAGGGGTGGGACATGATGGCTCCGGGGATAGGCGGCATGGAGCCCATGGTACAGCGTTATACCTGTACCGGCCTCTTCGCGGCTAAAGCCGCTCCCACAGGTTTTGTGAGCATCCTTCAGGCGACGCGGTCCCTGTGGGAGCGGCTTTAGCCGCGAAGAGGCCCGCCCAGGCTATGCAGGTACCCCGATCAGCACAACGGACGGATTAAACTGCACCCGCACCGAACTACCAGCCGCCACTTGTAGCCCGGCCAACCAATCCGCTTCGGCAATGGCACACAGCGTCTGCCCATTACCCAATGCCAGTCGGACCTCGCTGGGCCCGTCATCCGCTGCCAACACTTCTTCCACCGTAGCACTCAAGCAGTTGCTGCCGACCTCGGCTTGCTCCCCCTGCGCCAACAACCGCACCCACCCGGCCTTGAGCAGCGCTACTACCATCGTCCCCAGCGTCAGCTCCAGCCGCGCGGTGCTGTCGTGCGTGATCAGCGCGTCGATTTCCAGCCCGCCGCCCAACGCCAGGCTGACGCGGTCATACCGGCCCTCGCGGCGCAGGCCGCTGACCTGGCCCTGCAGCTGGTTGCGCGCACTGGTGCGCAGCATCAGGCGCCCGAGCAGGTCGAGGTCGCTGGACTCTTCGGCGGCTTCGAGGATTTGCGCCTGCAGGGCCTGCAACCTTTGATACAGGCGCAGCACCCGCTCGCCTTCCGGCGACAAGCGCGCACCGCCACCACCTCGACCACCGGTGCTGCGCTCGACCAGGGGTTGGCTGGCCAGGTTGTTGAGCTCGTCGATGGCATCCCAGGCCGCCTTGTAGCTGATGCCCGCTGCCTTGGCGGCGCGGGTGATCGAGCCTTGTTCGGCAATGTGCTGCAGCAGCGCGATGCGCTGGGGGCGGCGGGCGATGTGCTGGGTAAGCAGAGTAGGCAGCGGCATGAGCATTGAGTCGTTGTAGGTGATGGGCCTGAAGGTGAATTGTGTAGGACTGCACAGGTCATGCATACCCTGGTTTGGGCGTGCGTGCCAGGCAATACACATCTACCTGTCGCGCTCCGGCCTTGCGCAGCACCTGAGCAATGGCCTGCGCGGTGGCACCGGTGGTCAACACATCGTCGACAACAGCGACATGCTTACCTGTCAGCTTGCCAGTGACCGCAAACGCCTGACGCAAGTTGCGTCGCCTTGCCTTGGCAGTCAGCTGTTGCTGCGCAGTCGTTTCGCGCGTGCGCATCAGCAATCGCTCATCGCAAGGTAGCCGCAGTTGCGAAGACAACCAACGCCCAAGCATCCCCGCCTGGTTGAACCCTCGCTCGCGCAGTCGACGGCTTGCCAAGGGCACAGGCAACAGCAGGTCTGGGCGCGGTAGCCCTTCGGCAAAGCGGTGCAGCAGCCCATGCCCGAGTAACTCGGCCATCAAGCGCCCCAATGGCCATTGACGATTGTGCTTGAAGCGGCTGATCAACGTGTCCACCGGAAAGCCGTAGTGCCACAGGGAAATGACCTGATCGAAGGCCGGCAAGCGGCGGCAGCACTGGGCGCAAGTCAGCCCGGCCATGGGCAAGGGCAGGGCGCAATGCTGGCAGTGATCACCCAGCCAGGGCAGTTCCTGCTCGCAGGCGGTGCACAATGGGTAGCGCTGCTCGGCAGGCTCATCGCACAGTAAACAGATTTGATTAATAAGTGAGCACTTGTAAACCAGCCTTTTCCAGTGTGGTTGACAGTTCATAGGCCTTCCATGACTATGCGAGCTATCCGTGATGCGCTGGCGGGCTTTCCTGTCCCGGCGCCAGCTACAGCCTAAACAAGGAAACGCCGATGAGCGCCAGCACAACTGCAACAACACGTCACGACTGGTCCCTGGCCGAGGTCAAGGCGCTGTTCCAGCAACCGTTCAATGACTTGCTGTTCCAGGCGCAGACCGTACACCGCGCGCATTTCGACCCAAACCGCGTGCAGGTTTCGACTTTGCTGTCGATCAAGACCGGTGCCTGCCCGGAAGATTGCAAATATTGTCCCCAGTCCGGCCACTACAACACCGGGCTGGAAAAACAGAAACTGATGGAAGTGCAGAAGGTGCTGGAAGAGGCCGCCCGGGCCAAAGCCATCGGTTCTACCCGCTTCTGCATGGGAGCGGCCTGGAAGCACCCGTCGGCCAAAGACATGCCCTACGTGTTGGAGATGGTCAAAGGTGTGAAGGCCATGGGCCTGGAAACCTGCATGACCCTCGGCAAGCTCGACCAGGATCAGACCCTGGCCCTGGCCCAGGCTGGCCTGGACTACTACAACCACAACCTCGACACCTCGCCGGAGTTCTACGGCAGCATCATCACCACCCGCACCTATGGCGAGCGCCTGCAGACCCTGGCCTACGTGCGCGATGCCGGAATGAAGATCTGCTCCGGTGGCATCCTGGGCATGGGCGAGTCGCTGGACGACCGCGCCGGCCTGCTGATCCAGCTGGCCAACCTGCCCGAGCACCCGGAATCGGTACCGATCAACATGCTGGTCAAGGTGGCCGGCACACCGCTGGCCGAGGAAGAAGACGTCGACCCGTTCGACTTCATTCGCATGCTGGCCGTGGCCCGTATCCTCATGCCCAAGTCGCACGTGCGCCTGTCCGCAGGCCGCGAGCAGATGAACGAGCAGATGCAGGCCTTGGCCTTCATGGCTGGCGCCAACTCGATTTTCTACGGCGAAAAACTGCTGACCACCGCCAACCCGCAGGCCGACAAGGACATGCAACTGTTCGCACGCCTGGGCATCAAGCCCGAAGCGCGGGAAGAGCACGCCGATGAAGTGCATCAGGCGGCCATCGAGCAGGCGCTGGTCGAACAGCGCAGCAGCGAGATGTTCTACAACGCTGCATCGGCCTGATATGGCCTTCGACCTGGCAGCGCGCCTGGCCGAACGGCGCGCCGCAGACCTGTATCGGCAGCGGCCACTATTGGAAAGCCCGCAGGGGCCGGAAGTAGTGGTCGATGGCCAACGCTTGCTGGCCTTCTGTAGCAATGACTACCTGGGTTTGGCCAACCACCCCGAGGTTATCTCTGCCTGGCAGGCCGGCGCCGAGCGCTGGGGTGTGGGCGGCGGTGCCTCGCACCTGGTGGTCGGCCACAGCACGCCGCACCACCAGGTTGAAGAGGCGCTGGCCGAACTGACCGGGCGTCCGCGCGCGCTGTTGTTCTCTACCGGCTACATGGCCAACCTGGGCGCCATCACCGCGCTGGTGGGGCAGGGTGACACGGTGCTGCAAGACCGACTGAATCATGCCTCGCTGTTGGATGGCGGGTTGCTCAGCGGTGCGCGCTTCAACCGCTACTTGCACAACGACTCAGCGAGCCTGGCCAGCCGCCTGGACAAGGCCGTCGGCAATACCCTGGTGGTGACTGATGGTGTGTTCAGCATGGACGGCGACCTGACCGACCTGCCGGCGCTGGCCGATGTCGCCCGTGGCCGTGGCGCCTGGTTGATGGTCGACGATGCCCATGGCCTGGGTACCTTGGGCGCACAAGGCGGCGGTATCGTCGAGCACTTCGGCCTGGGCGTGGCTGATGTACCGGTCTTGATCGGCACGCTGGGCAAGGCCTGCGGTACCGCAGGTGCCTTTGTTGCCGGCAGCGAAGAGTTGATCGAGGCACTGGTGCAGTTCGCCCGGCCCTACATCTACACCACCAGCCAGCCACCGGCGCTGGCCTGCGCTACGCTCAAAAGCCTGGAGCTGCTGCGCCGCGAAACCTGGCGCCGTGAGCACCTGGCCGCGTTGATTCGCCAGTTCCGCGAAGGCGCGCAGCAGATCGGGCTGCAACTGATGGACAGCCCGACGCCGATCCAGCCCATCGTGATCGGCGACAGTGCGCAGGCCTTGCGCCTGTCACGCATGCTGCGCGAGCGCGGCTTGCTGGTGACGGCTATCCGTCCGCCTACCGTGCCGGCGGGTAGCGCCCGTCTGCGGGTAACCTTGAGCGCCGCGCACAGCGAGGCGCAGGTGCAGCTATTGTTGAATGCATTGGCCGAGTGTTATCCACAACTGGAGAACGCCGATGCGTAATCGACTTGTTCTGCTGCCTGGTTGGGGCCTGGGCATTGCTGCCCTTGAGCCGCTGGCAGCCAGCCTGCGCGCCCAGGACGCCCGCCTGCAGGTAGAGCTGATGCCCTTGCCGGAATTGCCTCACAGCGATGTGGAGGGCTGGCTTGACCACCTCGACCGCAAGTTGCCGGCGGATGTCTGGCTGGGCGGCTGGTCGTTAGGCGGCATGCTCGCCAGCGCCCTCGCGCACAAGCGTGGCGACCACTGCTGCGGCCTGCTGACCCTGGCCAGCAACCCCTGTTTCGTGGCCCGCGCGGACTGGCCGCATGGCATGGCCGAAGACACCTTCGGCACCTTCCTCGACGGCTGCCGCAGCCATAC